>NZ_AWXL01000011.1:0-76092 GCF_000485845.1 Rickettsia gravesii BWI-1
GGATTGGATGACAAGCACTACGGGTAGTCATTCAGAAACAGTACTAAGATTTAAGAAAATAGTAAGCACTTTAAAAGAAGCTAAAAGTAACCCAGCCCAGTATGAAAACTTAGTGTCTAACTTGGATGCTAGTACTAAAAATGCACTTGAGGCTACTATTAAGAGTAATAATATTATTGTACCGACACAAGACACTAATAAGGTAATGTCAGAAATATTATCAGGAATGCAAACATGGCTAGATACAAAAAGTCATATCCCTATGGACCTTAAACAAAAATTCTTAGATTTAGGTTCTAATAATTTAGAACTATTCATAAAAGCTGCTTATAACAAATTTAACAATACGTGGATAGTTAAAGAGTTTCTTGATAATGCTGTAAAAACTGGAGAAGAAGGTAGAAAATATCTAGCCGATTGTGATTGTAGTTCAACTAACCAGCTATGGACAAAGCTTGTTGAACCTCAAATAGAAAACCTTAGAATAAGCGAAAATTCAACTGATAAATCTGAAGATGATGAAATATCAGAAGCTTCGGCGAATAAACTTGGAGCAAAAGTAAAGACTTTAGCACTATCTAATACTCATGAACTACCAGCACAAAAAGAAGCATTAAAGCTTGTATATGATATGAGGAAAGGTAATATAGATAAAGCAACTGTTGTTAAGAACATTAATTTTTTTGGTCAGGACGATACTTTATTAGGTTGGTTTGTAGAATATAGTGGTTTTACTATTGACCAAATCAAGACTAAAGCAGTAGAGCTTACCGGTGATACTGCTGCTTTTTATTTAGAGTAGTTTCTTAAGGTTATTCTCATTTTCTATGTCATTTCTGTTCCCTTTTATGTCATCCCTAGCTAAAATGGGAATCTGCTTGCCTCTGTCGTAGCGTGGCTTGTCCACAGTATCTAGAAAAAATAAAATAAAGACTGGATGCCGTGGTCAAGCCACGGCATGACATAGTAGGCTTATCTGTTCATATAACAATACCTATCAATTATATTCATGATTCTTAAAAATATATCTTTACTAATAATATTATTTTTTTCAATATCAACTTTTTCTGCTGGTCATAGTCTAAAAAATATCTCTATTACTGTTGTTGCTCCGGCAACAGGAGCGGATAATAAAACCTTGTCGGATTTAAAAAATATTAATGGACTAAATTTACAAATTTCTTCTAAGTGTTTTGCTAAAGGTAAGCTACCCTTTCTTGCAAGTAGCGATGAAGTAAGATTTAATTGCCTGCGGGATGCATTATTTGATGAGTCTGATAATATAGTATGGAGTTTACGAGGTGGTTACGGCTCTGCGAGAATAATTCCTGATTTACTAAAGCTATCAAAACCAAATAAAGAGAAATTCTTTATAGGATATAGCGATATAACGGCGTTACATCTTTTTCTATCACAAGAATGGGGCTGGAAAACTATTCACGGCAGTAATATAGCCGATCTCTTAAAGCCGGAACAAGATCAAGGTAATTTTACCAAGCTTGCTAAAATATTAAAAGGTAAAGTAAAGCAGGTTACTATAGATAATTTAGTGCCTCTTAACGATATAGCAAAATCAAGTGATCTTGTTAACGGCAAACTAACAGGCGGTAACTTAACTATGGTGCAGATTAGTATAGGAACGAGTTGGCAAATAAAGACTAAGGGCAAAATTCTTTTTTTAGAAGATGTGAATGTAGCTCCTTTTAGATTAGATCGTGGGCTTTTACACTTAAAGCAAGCAGGGTTACTTGAGGATGTTAAGGCTATAATATTTGGTTCATTTGGTAAAGATCTTGATGCCACAATGTTAGTGCTTCGTAATTTTGCAGATAGTTTAGATATACCGGTATTTAAAACAAATAGATTCGGTCATGAAAAAATTAACGATCCGATTATTTATAATACGAATAGTAAGATTATTAAAAGTAAAGAATTTAAGTTAGTGATGGGGTTGTAAGCACTATTGCGAGCAGTTGCTAAGCCGTATTGCGAGCGACTGAAAGCCTTGTTGCATGGTTTGTTTATGTCATTCCCGCGGAAGCGGGAATCTAGGGTAAAGCGAGATAAATCGAGCTTTACAAAAAGTTTTAAAGTACTGGATTCCTGCCTCCGCGGGAATGACATCGAGTCTTAAGTTGACACCCATGCACCTTCGCAGGAATGACATAATTAGCCTATCGACTCAAATGCAAATAATCATTATACTTTGATAAATTCAAATCATAAGAAAAGAATTTATTTGTAATATAATGTTCAAGTAATTTTACTAATCCTGCTTTATGTCTATTTAAAGTCTCGATGCTTAAAGCTATTTCCGTTGTGTGCACATAAGGTTCGGTACTAGTTATTTTTACGTAGGCGATAGTAATATTGTTATTCATAACTGGATTCCCGCTTTCGCAGGAATAACACAAAAGGGGCTGGGGATGACATAAAAGGGACAGAGAATTACATTTCGTAAATCCGTTTTCTAGTAACATCAAACTTTCTATGATAAGTTGCGGAGAGAGTCCAAGCTCTATTTCTTTCTTAGTCGGAATAGTACCGGTCTTATAATCTAGTATAGTTATATTGTTTGATTTACTTATTTCAATTCGGTCAGCTATACCGATTATTTTTATATCTTGACCTACAATATTTAGCCGTAACTCCCCTTTAGTTTCAAAATAGATTTCTTTGCAGTTTTTTCGGCGTTCTATATCAAATAAAATAAAAGCTTTGCTGAAAGCCGTGAGTTTTATTTGCCAAGTTTTTTTTGTGTAGCTTGGTAAAATAGTGCTATATAAAATATGATTACCGATATTTATTAAAGCATTTTGTTTATCAAGCAAATTTAAATTAATATATTGTTTGGCGTAATTTTTAGAATATTCCTCTAAAACTTTATGGATCAAATTACCGAAATCCGATATTTTAGGCTCTTCCCATATATGATCTTTTTTACGTAGTCCAAGAATTTTCTTAGCATAAAAACCGTATGGGTTTCTTATTAATGTTTCTATTTCGGTTACTGATAAGGTGGTTGGGAAAGAGGGGCTGTGGATCTCAATACTCTTGTCATACCGTGGCTTGACCACGGTATCCATATAATTACTGGACCCCGTGATCAAGTCACGGGGTGACACAGAACCTTTTTCTAGCTTCAAAAATAAATTACTCGGCACTGACAACTTCCCATCATATTTTTTAGCATTCAGTATAACTATTTGTTTATTTTGTAGAAATAAATTGAAGTAATCTGAATATAGAGTAGGGGCGATTTCACCGTAATCTATATTTAGTATCTGCAAGGCTTTCTTGCTAAGCCATGGGTGAGTTTTAGCACTAAGTGTCCAGTTTTCATTATTAAAATGCGGTAATATAATTAAGTCAAATTCACATAATGCTAAATCTTCAGGCCGTCCTATAATAATACTAGCAGTGTCGGTATTTTTGTAATATTTGATATTAGAAAGTAAAAAAGAAAAAATTTTAGGAAAATCCTTTTTATCCGTTGAATTTATATATTTACTATATGCGGTTAAATTTGTTAAAAACTCAAGTAGTTCTGCTCCTCCTTCTTTTTCCCAAATAGTAGGCAAAAGTTTTTCAGTTATTTCTTTAGTTAAGGTTAGAATAGCTTGTATATTATGTGGAGTATCGGTAAATAAAATATCTATTAAGTTACGGCAATACTCTCTTATATCCTCATTATCAAATTGTAATTGCAATAAATATTTCGGTGAGGATATAAAACGATTTTTATTAGATAGCATTAATTCTAACTGCTGCACAGTAGGGCAGTTAATTAAAGGATTTTTAAGTAATAAAAATAGAAGTTTTAAATCAAAATTATTACATAATATTTTAATAATGGAAGTTAATAATTCACCTATATTAGTAAGCCTTAAGTCATTACCTAGTAGATCTGCATATTTGTCTAAAAAATTACAATATACTCTTTTAAGCTTATTATTATTTGTAACGATTGCAATCCGTCTGTCTTTATTACGGCTACATATATAAGCTATTTGTTTAGTTTCTTCATGAATGTCATTAGGTTCATAATAAGATATACCATCGCTAATCTGCTTGGAGGCAGGATTATAGTGAATTATGTAATCCTTTAATTCTTCTTCAAATCTTTTTAAAAAAACATTAGGCTTGAATATTCCGGCGAGTATTACCTGCTTATGTCCCTTTTTGATTTTTATTATTTCTTCTTGTAATAGCTTTAATTTATAAACTGCTTTAGTTTGTTTTTGAGTAAACGATATTTCTTCTTGCCATCTTAAAAAGCAATATTCTAGAAATTTATAAATCTTTTGCCAATAGTTAGAATTGTTATAGACTTCAATTAATTTTATATCGATATTATTGATTATAAGATCATTAAACAATTTTCTTAAAAATTCTGCAGCTTTTAATGATTCATTTTTATTAAAAGGTAATTCTTTATATTCGGTGATAATGGATGATAAAATAAGTAATTCTTCTATTTTAGATATATAATCCGAATCGATTTTTTTTGAAATAAGAGAATTAAAAGGAATAATGATAGGTAATTTAATTTTATATTTATCGGTTAAAATCTTCTTTAATTCTAGGCATGAGAAATTATTAGGCAATATTATTTGAACTTCTGTACCTTTACCTAATTTATCAATGATATACTCAGCAAAACTTTTCAAAAAAGAATAATCAGCAGTCATAAATAATGTTTTTGACGATAATATAGCAGATCAAAGGTCCGAGATCTTATTTAAAATGATAATATAGTACAATAAATAATATTTGATTATTAGTTTCTTATTAAGTATCTTAAAATATATTAATTTAAATTTAATAAATAAGGTATCATATGATAATTTTTATTATATTATTTACTATTTATTATAGTCTCTATAACATCACGAGCTTATGCTAATAATTTAAACTTACATATAGCTTATTGTGATAATATACAAGTAGAACAACAAGCAGATTTGGTAATACAAAAATTGGTTAAACTATTTGTGACTGAAATGAATTGTATTATTAGCGGCTGTTTACAACAATGAGATGTGCAAGATAATCGGGTAAAATATTCAATTGCTTGGCAAGAACAATGTGGACCTGTAATTTATGGTCAGTATCAACTAGAAGACAATGGTAGAGGTTCTACTTTCGTATATGAACGCTCTAAAAATTCCGTATGTTGTTGGCCGCTTGGATATGAATATAATAAAGCGTTTGTAATATGTTCATCTAATGATGTTAAAAACTAATATTTACTTACTAACTTTTACAAATTCTTTAAATAATTCTAAATCTACTCCATTATCGTTAAGATATTCAGGATGCCATTGAACGCCGATAACAAATCTATGTTTCGTTGATTCAATGGCTTCAATTATACCGTCTTCTGCTTTTGCAGATACGATAAGATCATTACCAAGTTGTTTAGCAGCCTGGTGATGAGTCGAATTAACCATAGTTTGTAGCTGATTATTAGCTATTTTAGCAAGTTTAGTATTTGCTTCTATATTAATTGCATGTGAAACGATGTTTTTAGGCAAAGGTTGTGTATGATTAATTACAGTTTCAATATAATCAGGAATATGTTTAATAAGCGTACCCTTAAAAATAACGTTTAATAACTGCATACCTCGGCATATTCCTAAAACCGGAATATCTCTCTCTAATGCTTTCTTTAAAACTAATATCTCAAAATTATCACGTTCTTCATTGGAAACTACTACATTTTCGGCGTATTCCGGCTCATAAAATTTAGGATGTATGTCCTCATCACCGCCTGACATTACAACACCATCAACAAGTTCCATAAGCTGATTTATTGTATCACTTTGATAAGGTAATAATAGCGGTACACCGCCGGCTGCAATAATCGCATCGGTATAGTTTCTTCGCAAGGCGTACCATGGAAAAGCAGCGTAAGTATATTTTTCACAATTTTGGGCTAAGTCAGGTGTAACACCTATTATTGGTTTTTTATACATTTTATTATCGTTTTATTATTTTTCTGTCAGCTATGTCATTCTTCATAGTACCGGACAGTTCATAAAGGTCCCGTCATTGCGAGCCAGCATTTATGCTGACGTGGCAATCTCAGGAGTTTTTTTTATATTATCTTATGAGATTGCCGCGTCGTTGCTAACACAACTCCTCGCAATGATGACTTGGCATCCACGCAGCAAAGCCACTATTACCCCTCAATATGCGGTGGTGTTTCAAAAGTATGGAACGGCGGTGGTGAGGTAAGTGTCCACTCTAATGTGTCTGCTCCTTCTCCCCAAGGATTGTTTGGACAATCTTTGCCGTATTTGAGCGTATAGAAAACGATAAATACAAAATAAAGGGCAGCAAACATAGAAATACCTGCTCCTATCGACGAAACCATATTCCAGCCGGCGAAAGCTTCAGGGTAGTCCGGTATTCTTCTTGGCATGCCCGCAAGACCTAAGAAATGCTGAGGGAAGAAAGTTAAATTAACGCCTATAAAGGTAATCCAAAAATGAATTTTGCCTAAAATGTCCGGGTATTGTTTACCGGATATTTTGCCAAACCAATAATAAAAGCCTGCAAATGCCGTAAATAAAGCACCGAGCGACATCGTATAATGGAAATGTGCAACAACATAATATGTATCGTGCAGAACTCTATCAAGTGCCGAATTTGATAGGATTATGCCGGTTACGCCGCCGATCGTGAATAATATAATAAATCCTATCGAAAATAGCATAGGAGTTGGGAATGTAATCGAACCACCCCACATAGTCGCTATCCAGCTAAATATTTTAATACCCGTCGGAACTGCTATAATCATCGTTCCGGCAGTGAAATATATAAGTGCATTATAAGAAAGCCCAACAGTAAACATATGGTGAGCCCATACGATAAATCCAACAAAGCCTATTATCACCATAGCCCCGACCATACCTTGATAGCCGAATATAGGTTTGCGTGAAAAAGTTGAAATAACTTGACTTACTATACCAAAGCCTGGAAGTATTACGATATATACTTCAGGATGACCGAAAAACCAAAATAGATGCTGAAATAATACAGGATCACCGCCGCCGTCAGGCTTAAAGAAAGTAGTTCCAAAATTACGATCTGTAAGTAGCATAGTAATAGCTCCACCAAGTACCGGCATAGCAAGAATTATTAGAAATGCGGTAACTAAAATAGACCAAACGAATAACGGCATCTTGAAAAGCCCCATTCCCGGAGCTCTCATATTAAAGATAGTAACGATTAAGTTAATTGATCCAAGGATTGACGATAGACCGGTTAAATGTAAACTGAAAATAGCCATATCAACGGCTGCACCGGGGTGACCGCTTAAATTACTTAAAGGAGGGTAGAGCGTCCAGCCCGTTCCCGGCCCACCGTCAACAAAAGCTGATCCCATAAGTAAAAGAAAAGCAGGAACTAGTAGCCAAAAACTGATATTGTTAAGGCGTGGAAATGCCATATCGGGAGCCCCTATTAACAGAGGTACGAAATAGTTACCAAAGCCACCGAACAAAGCCGGCATAATCATAAAGAATACCATAATAACCGCATGTGCTGTGATAAGCACGTTATATAGCTGAAAATCATGATTTAAGAAAGTGCCGCCGGGCATTGCAAGCTCTAACCTAAAAAGCAGTGAGAACAAACCTCCGACAATTCCGGCAAAAACGGCAAATATGATATACATAATGCCGATATCTTTGTGATTGGTAGAAAAAAGCCATCGCCTCCAACCGTGTGGGGTGTGGTGGTCATCGTGATAAATTTCGGTAGTAATTATATCCATAATTATTATTCTGCCTGTTTTAATTTTTCAATATCTGCTCCAACAATTGCCGGAATATTCCGAGTAATTTTATCATAATCCCAATCCCACCATTTAATTTCAAGTAATTGCTCAACTATCTCATCAGGAAATCTATAGCGTACTATCTTTGCAGGATTACCGACAACAATACTATACGGTGGTACAGCTTTAGCTACTACTGAGCAAGCACCGATAATTGCTCCGTCACCTATATTAACTCCAGGCAAAATGGTAGAGTTTGTACCAAACCATACATCATTTCCTATAACGGTGTCTCTTCTTTTGTCAGGTGAAGGCGTGTAATTATTCCAATTTTCAAAAATAAAGGAAGGATAAGTAGAAAAGCTGTCCATAGGATGATTCATATCATCGGTTATAAAACTAGTACCCATAGCAATAGCACAAAATTTTCCTATAATCAATTTAACAAAATAAGCTCCTCTAACATTTTCATATTCAAATTTCTCAGGGTGATTAGCGTCATTGTAATAAGTGTAATCTCCGACTATTATATTTGGATTATGGATAAAATGTTTTAAAAATATCATTTCTTGCGCTTGTTTAGGCAAAAGATGAGGATAAGGGTTATTGTGGTTAGTCATATATTAAAAAATTTAAAGTAATAGTTTTAGTTTATAAAATACTTTCTTTATAAATTACCATGCTTCTTTACCTACTGAATCATCACTACTTAATAATTTCTTGATGTCGATTAGAATCAGTTATATCGTTTAGTAATTTATCTAGTTCAGATATTTTTGTATTATAATTTTCCATAGAACTTCTAAATATAATTAGTTAGCTGCCAATTTTGGCTTCTTGCCATTCATAGCAGTCTTATTCTTGCTTGCAATCCAATTGTCGAAATCCTCTTTACTTACTACTTCTATAGCAATCGGCATGAAGCCGTGATGGATGCCACATAGTTCGGAGCATTGTCCGTAATATACGCCTTTTTTAGCCACTCTTGTCCAGGTTTCGTTTATTCTGCCTGGGACTGCGTCTATTTTAAACCCAAGTGATGGAACGGCAAAACTATGTATTACGTCACCTGCGGTAATGAGAAACCTTACGGTAGCATTTTCAGGGATAACAATTCGATTATCAACATCTAATAATCTTTTTTGGTTAGGTTTTAAATTCTCATCAGAGATCATTACGCTATCAAATTCTAAATTATCATGATCAGGATATATATAATGCCAATACCATTGATAACCTACTACTTTAATAGTTAAATCCGTTTCGGGTATTTTTTCGGCATGACGCAATATTTTAAAAGACGGCACTGCAATAATAACTAAAATTATTATAGGTATTACAGTCCAAATTATTTCTATTAAAACATTATGTGAAAATTTTGCCGGTACGGGATTATTTTTTGCATTAAATCTGATGCATACAAAGCCAAGTAATCCGGCAACAAATAAAACAATAGCTGTGGAGATATAAAACAGAAAATTATGAAAATGATGTAATTCCTCCATAATCGGACTTGCCGGCGGCTGGAATGTTACTTGCCAAGGTAACGGCTCGGAAGCAAAGCAATTACTACTAACAATCAAAAAACAAATTAAAACAATAGACATCTTTCCAAGTTTCGTTTTTGGAGGTAATTTATAAGTCAATCCGGTATTCGAATCCTCACGTACGCTTTTGTACGCTGCGGTTCGAGGGGAAGTGTCTCCTTTAAATTCCTCTCTATAAGCTGGTTTGGAAAGATGTCTAATAATATTTTTCATAGCACATATAAAGTTATTTATATTTAATATAAATGGATATACAGTTTTATTAAAGTAAAAATCGATAAATTTTTGTAAAAACTACATATTTTTAATAATATTTGAGCTAGAAAGTGTACCTATATTAGGATGTTGCAGTAAGTCAATAACTTCTATTACTTTCGCATTTATTTTTTGCTTGAATTTATTTATTAACTGAGGATCGTGCTTTGTTACAGCGATTACAGCAGGACAAATATTTTGCACTAACCGAGCGTAATCATTAAAATCTTTTAGTTTAGGTAATATAAGTACTTTATCAACAAATGTGAAAGAACTTAAAATTTTTGCTCGTTGTAATTGATTATGGATAGGTTGACGTTTTTTATATTTAATAATTGTTTCATCCGGCTCTAAAGCAACGATTAAGTATTTACCGTGTTTTTTAGCTTTGCGTAGAAATTCTATATGACCGTAATGTAATAAATCAAAACAACTACCTACTAGAACTATTTCACTATTTATAGGACAGTTTTTATTTAAAGAAATATTCTCATAATATTCTATTTTGGGCAATGATTAGTATTATGGCTAGATGAGCAGGACATAAGATTTATAAAAATTAATAAAAATAGGAAAAGTCTAGGCATAATATTTATCTATATAAGTTAATGAAAATATAACTTATATTAAAAATTAAATTTTAATCAATAAAAAACTAATAAGACAGAAATAAAACAAAATTTTACAATTTTCTATTGTAATTTGTTTGTATATAGTTCATATTATTATTAGTAATGAAAAATTGATTCAAATAATCTTCAGAGCAATTTTAATGAATGATACCGCACTATCTTATGATTTTAATGGCATATTACCATCATCTTTTATTAGTGCACGTCTCAGGAAAATCCTCACCTCTACCTCCTTATTATTATTTATAGGATTAGTTGTTTTTGTCTCTTTTGCCGTTAATAATTATGTTAACGACACTTTATCCATAACTTTAGTACAACCTGATAGTAGTGAAGAAGAAACAATTTCATTTAAAGAAGTAGTAGTAAAAAAAGGTGATACTATAAAGTCAATTTTGATAGAACAACATATCCCTAAAAATGAAATAGACAAAATTGTAAGTTTAATAAAAGAGGGAAAATTATCTTCTGCTCTTAAAATAGGGCAGCAAATTATTTTTGAATATGAAACAAAAATTATCGAAAACGAGGATGAAGATTTAACCTCAGAGGTAGCATTCTTAAATAAAATCGTTATAATTATCGATAAGCTAAAAACTATTGAAGTAATTAGAGAAGGTGATAATTTTAAAGTTGAAGAAATTGTAGTACCTTTAAGTAAAAAAGTTGCTAAATCGTCGGTAAGTATTGAAGCAAATTTTATGTCAGCTCTTAAAAAACTGGGCTTATCGAATAACAGTATAATAGAGCTGATTAATGCTTATACTTATCAAATCGATTTTCAGCGTCAAATAAAAAGCGGTGATACTGCAACCGTAATAACGGAAAAATACGTAACGGAAGACGGTAAATTTTCCCACCACGGTAAAATTCTATATGTTTCATTAAATCTTTCAGGGAAAGAATATAATATATATCGTTATTCTCATGACAATAACGCAAATAATCATGCATTTTTTTCCGAAGACGGTAAAAGTGTAAAAAGAAGCTTACTTAAAACTCCGCTAAAAGTTATAAAAGTTTCTTCACATTACGGTAATAGAAAGCATCCGATACTCGGTTATACTAAAATGCATAAGGGGGTTGACTTTGCAGCTCCAACCGGTACGCCTATATATTCCGCAGGAAACGGAGTGATAACAGAAATAGGTTGGAAGTCGGGTTATGGAAAATTTATTCAGGTAAAACATAGTGGTACGCTATCTACTGCTTATGCGCATGTTTCAAATTTTGCAAAAAATTTAAAAGTGGGAAGTATCGTAAAACAAGGACAAATCATCGCATATGTCGGAAGTACCGGCAGAGCTACCGCTCCACATTTACATTATGAAGTTAAAATTGATGGCAAACATGTTAATCCTATGTTAGTTAAAACAACACCGGGTATAGAATTAAACGGAAAAAATTTAGAGAAATTTAAACAATTTAAAAAAGAAATAAAAACTTTAAATGTTAAGCTTGATAAGGAATTGCAAGCTGATAAAGCAGCTACAGTTTCATTGTAGAGTGAATCCTTGTCATACCGTAATCAACTTGGTGTTGTACGATTCTTATGTCATTCCCGCGAAAGCAGGAATCTAGTAAAATCTAAAATCTATAAAAAACTTGTTTTTTATAGATTTATTTTATCAAATATATAATTTTGTATTAATATTAAGGTTGTTTTTTTTCTGGATTCCCGCTTACGCGGGAATGATATTTACAATTATGCTCCCACTACTAAAAAAACTATATCTTACATTTGCTCGTAGTAGTCGTATAATAATAACCTTAGTGATTATTGATCAGTTAAGTAAATGGTGGTTTATTGATAATTTGAGATGGAAGCCGGGCTTAATGCTTAAGGTTACTTCTTTCTTAAATATGGTTTATACTTGGAATTACGGTATTAGCTTTGGTCTAATGCGTGAATATTATCAATATAGCAATGCTATTTTCTTAATAACGAACACGATTATTGTCTATTATTTATATTATTTGATGGTACGTTCAAAAACGATCGGAAGCTTTGCCGGTTATAGCTTTGTAATCGGCGGAGCTGTTGGTAATCTAATTGATAGATTTTTTAGAGGAGCAGTTTTTGACTTCATCCATTTTCATTATCAGAATTATAGCTTCCCCGTATTTAATTTAGCTGATTGCTTTATTACAATAGGAGTAATTATCTTAATAGAAGATTATTATAGTACTAAAAAAGTTATTGAAGAAAAGGCTAAAGGGAATTATGATAATGCTCAAATTGAAGCTATGGCTGAAAAAATTCGTAATACCGGTAAGGGTGGTAACGATAAAATAGATTCCTTGCAAAATTAAACTTATAGAGAGGAATTTGAAGGAAACACGGAACGCAGAACCGTAGCGTAGTAGACCTACGTGAGGATTTGAGTACCGGATTGACGTACAAGTTATCTCTAGAAGTTCATTTTGCAAGGAGTCTATTATAATTTTAATTTATAGGTGTTTAAGTGAAAAAGATTTTTTTATTATTTACTGTTTTATTAATTACTTCTGCTTGTAGTAAAAAGTTAAAAGAAACCGTAGGTATATCAACAGCTGGACCTAATGAGTATCAAGTACAGCGTGCTAAAGCACTAGAAGTTCCGCCTCATTATTATTTACCTGATCCTGGGCATAGCAAAGCAACTTGCAGTAATGTAAAAGGACAAGGTGAATTTAATGAAGGTGAACAAGCATTACTGCAGGACATGAATTAGTATACTTGATCAACTTCAAAAATTGGCTACGTCGTTTTACAAGATCTGCGGTGCTCACGTATTAAGTATACGCTCCGCTCCTCGACTTGTAAACTCCTTGCTCTTTTTGAAGTTGATCTTAATATACCTGTTCTTGAATACTAAGACTGCAATGTTCTTTCAAATTAATTCATGAATTCTCATACAAAACAAAAAATAGGTGTTTTTGGGCTTGGTAAAACCGGTATATCGGTTTACGAGGAATTGCAAAATAAATATGATGTAATTGTTTATGATGATTTAAAAGCAAATAGAGATATATTTGAAGAATTATATAGTAAAACCGCTATCGCTGCTTTATCTGATTCAAGATGGCAAAATTTAGATACAATTGTCTTAAGTCCTGGAATTCCTTTAACGCATGAGATAGTCAATATTGCAAAAAATTTTAATATTCCAATCACTTCCGATATAGACTTATTATTTGCAAAATCAAAAAACTTAAAATTTATAGCTATAACCGGTACAAACGGTAAAAGTACTACTACTGCTTTAATAAGCCATATCTTAAATAGTAGCGGTTTAGACTATCCGGTTGCCGGTAATATTGGAGTTTCTGCTTTGCAAGCTAAAGCAAGTAAGGATGGATATGTACTTGAATTGTCTTCTTTTCAGCTAGATCTAGTAAAAACCTTTACAGCTAAAATAGCCGTGCTGCTTAATATAACTCCCGACCATTTAGATAGACATCAGGATATGACCTGCTATATTGCAGCAAAATCTAAGATCTTTGATCGAATGGATCAAGAGAGTTATGCGGTAATTAATATCGATAATGATTATTGTCGTGAAGTCTTTATAAAATTGCAGCAAGAGCAGCGTATAAAGCTAATTCCTTTTTCGGTTACTAAAATTCTTGAAAACGGTATTTCGGTAGTTGATGATAAAATTAGCGCTAATTTTTTTGATGATATAAGTTTTGAATTACAGCGTAATTCAGAAAGTTTTAGACAAGATGAATTTCAAGGTGAGCCTGTGGAGCGTATAAAAATACGTGAGCACAGGCGAGACCTGCGAAATTCGCTTGTATCAAGCTTTATGCATTATGCTGTGCCTTTTAATAAAAACTTGCAAGGAGTGCATAATTGTGAGAATATTGCAGCAAGTTATGCAGTAGCTAAAATAATAGGAGTAGAACCTAAAAAAATACTTGAATCTATAAGTAGTTTTCAAAGTTTACCTCATAGAATGCAATATATCAGTAGTATAAATAATATAAGTTTTTACAATGATAGTAAAGCGACAAATGCCATATCTGCCGTGCAATCAATTAAAGCACTCGATAATATTTACTGGCTTGCGGGAGGAATCCCTAAAGAGGGTGGTATTGAGGAAATAAAGCCTTATTTCAGTCAAATTAAGAAAGCTTATTTTTATGGTCAAGCTAAAGAAATATTTGCAAATACTGCTAAGAATATAGTAGATTTTGTAATATGTGATAATCTTGAACAGGCTTTCGATCTTGCTTATAAGGATGCAGTAGGTGATAACGCGGAGGTAAAAAATATCTTGTTAGCACCTAGTTGTAGCTCATATGATCAGTTTAAAAATTTTGAAGAGCGTGGCGAGTTGTTTATAAAATTGTGTAGTATCCTGTCACCCCGTGGCTTGACCACGGGGTCTAGTTAAAAATACTAAATAATATTAGTATTTTTTATTGTTTTTCTGGATACCGTGGTCAAGCCATGGGGTGACATCGAGGTTGTTTTCCGATCCATGCAATAACATTATAAATATAGCCATAATTGAATAACTATAATATGAATAACGAAATATCTAATAACTTTATAAAATTATGGTGGCGGAGTACCGATAGGCAAATAATAATTTCTTTAATTATCTTATTTGCTTTTAGTCTAATGCTTGTTACTACCTCAGGTTCAGCAGTAGCAAGTAGAATAGGTCTTGAAGAAAGTTATTTTGTATCTAGACAAATATTTTATTTAGCTGCCGCTTCAGGACTTATATTATTATTTTCATGTCTTAATAAAAAATGGTTAAGGCGTTTTGCAATAGTTGGATTTATTGCTAGTATAGTTTTATTAATAGCAGTTAAATTTTTTGGCTATGAAGTAAAAGGCGCAGTGCGATGGATTAATATTCTAGGTCTATCTATTCAACCTTCGGAATTTATCAAACCGTTTTTTGCAGTTGTTATGGGCTGGATATTATCGCTAAAATTTAATGATGATTTTCCAAGTTTTACAATTTGTGTAATACTTTATTCTATTGTTGCTATTCTCTTAATTATTCAGCCGGATTTTGGAATGCTTGTAATAATTACGGCAGTTTTCGGTATTCAACTGTTTATTGCGGGTATGCCGATATTTTTGATTGTTTTAGCCGGTTTTTTAGGAATGATAGGAGTAACTATTGCTTATTTTTGGTTACCGCACGTAACGCAAAGAATTAATTCGTTTTTAGATCCAGATAGTAGCAAGAATTATCAAGTTAGTAAGTCTCTTAAGGCTTTTGAGTATGGCGGGTTATATGGACGAGGTCCAGGGGAGGGGGCAGTAAAGCAGGTACTACCTGACTCGCATACGGATTTTATTTTTGCTGTAGCAGGTGAGGAGTTTGGAGCTATTATTTGCCTTATTGTTATAGGTATATTTGCTTTTATAGTATTAAGAAGTCTTATTAAGTTATTAAACGAAACAGATAAATTTGTACAATTCGCTGCTAGCGGTATAATTGCACAATTAGGGCTTCAGGCAATAATTAATATGGGCGTGACTTTACATTTACTTCCTACTAAAGGTATGACATTACCGTTTATTAGTTACGGTGGTTCTTCAACGCTTGCAATGGCTATCGCTACCGGTATGCTTCTTGGCTTTACAAGACACCGAACGCCGTTAAATTCGTACAAAATTCGTAATATTGAAATATGAAAAAAATCATTTTGGTCGCAGGAGGGTCGGGGGGACATTTTTTTCCGGCAGTTGCTCTTGGAGAAGAATTAATCAAACGTGGCTATGAAGTTCATTTTATTACTGATTTAAGATGCAAACAATATATAAAGCAGGATATGAAAGTAATTTTTCATATCCTAGATTTAAAACGCTCAGGTAATATTTTCTTGTTTTTACCTAGGTTATCAATTGCAGTTTTAAAGGCTATTAAATTATTATATAATATGAAGCCTTCCGTCACTGTAGGGTTTGGCGGTTATCCTGTTATAGCTCCAATGTTTGCGGCAATTTTTTTAAGAGTACCGATTATAATTCATGAACAGAATTCTTACCTTGGAAAAGTTAATAAATTTTTTGCAAGCTTTGCTAAAAAGATAGCTATTTCTTATGAAAAAATAAAGAATTTACCGGAATTTGCAAAAAGTAAAATAGTAGTTACCGGTGGGGTAGTTAGAGAGAATATTAGGGAATTGAAAGTTATAGAAATGCCATCCCGTGGCTTGACCACGGGGTCCAAAAAGTCTTTAATAAAAGCACTGGACTCCGTGGTTAAGCCACGGAATGACAAGCTTTTTACAATATTCATCTTTGGCGGTAGTCAAGGAGCTAAGTTATTTTCAGAGCTGATACCTGCAAGTATTCAAATTTTAATGCAAAAACAGCCAAGTCTTGAATTAAATATAATCCAGCAAGTAGCATTAGATGATCAAGTAAAAATAAAAGATATATACTCGAAATTAAACATTACTTATGAATTTGCTGAATTTTTTGATAATATGGCATTGCAATATAAAGAAGCCGATTTAGTGATTTCAAGAGCAGGAGCATCTACTATAGAAGAATTGACCTATATAGGGTTACCGGCAATCTTTATTCCACTGCCTAGTGCTGCGGATAATCATCAATATTACAATGCAAAATTATTGGAAGATAAAAAAACAGGATGGTGTTTAGAGCAGAATAATATTTCTGCAGGAAAATTAGCAGATAAAATACTCGATTTGATAAGTAATCCAAAAATATTAGAGGATGCTTCACAAAATTTATTAAAAAGAAGAAAAGAAGGGCATAAGTTATTAAGTAACCTAATAGAAGAGGTGATTTAGATTTTGTTTTCCGTCATTGCGAGGAAAGACTGTAAGTTTTGACGAAGCAATCTCGTTCTAAAGTTCTGAGATTGCCACGCTCCTTTTAGTCGCTTGCAATGACGGGGTGGGAGACATACAACAAGACCAAAAATACCTCAGAATAACAATAATTTAATTAAGTACATAGCAGTTCGGCTCTTTATCCTTGCAAGTTTGGCTATTATGTGGCATTAATCATAATAGACTTTCTGCATAACTTGCTTCTAAGGGTAATTTGTGCGTCGATCCGGTACTCGCATCCTCACGTACCAAAGCGTACGCTGCGGTGCTGCGTTCCGTGTCTCCTACAAATTCCTCCTTATTATCTAAGTTGTACAGGAAGTCTAATAAAAGTTTTGGAATAATATAAATATATGTTAAAAAAAATTATAATATTATTTTTAGGAATGTTTTTACTTTCAGCTTGTACAGATAATTTTAGAAGCTATTTTCAAAGATCAGCAAATAACAGATTGGTTGATAGCAAAGGTGCTAAAGGCGGCAAGAGAAAACCTGTATATAATAATAAATATATTACTTTGGCTAAAAAGAATATAGTAGAAGATAATCTTGATTATGATAACGACGATGATGATGACTATGGTAGCGATAGTCTTTTAAGAGGAGAAAGAATCGATCCTGTAAAGAGAAATCGTGAAATGTATCTTAAGATGATTAAAAGGGATATAGCAAGGCAAAAAGCAGAAGCCGGCTTCGCTGAATCCGATGATGATATGACTTTAAGTAGAGCAAATAAAAAGGTTAGAAAAGACAATAGCGATAAAGAAAAAAAGATACAAGAGGAATTAAATCAGATAAAAGCCATGCTTAGAGAAACTAAGCGTGATATATCAAAATATACTTGTCCAAATGCTGTAGTAAATCAAAATTATGCCCCGCCCGTTACAAATTATGAGCCTGTAAATTATCCACCGGTAAAAAATAGTAAGCCGTATAATAACAATTCTAAGGTAAAGCAAAAATTTATCTGTGAAGATGATGATAACGGCAGTAATGCTTGTTCGATATAATAAGCCTATTCTTAGCTAAAAGCAGAAATCTCCAGTCTTTAGATATATACAGCAATCTCTAATGTGATATATTTATCACTATCAATAGGTTTATTATTTTTTAAGTAAGATTATTATTTATTAATAAAAATTAATATTTGAATATAGAAATATGTTAAATTTATTAATAGGTATATTATGAAAAGTAAACTCTCAGCAAGTACTGCTAGTCTTACCTTTATAAAAGGCCTTCAAAACCCTATTGTTACTGAAATAAAAGAATTAACAAAAAAATTACATTTTAAAGATCAAGAGCTTGAAAAAGCTTACGGGATGGATTCAGATGATGTTTCTATTCAAGCAACAAGAGAACAGATATTATATGCTTTAAAAGCTGTGGGATCTGCAAAACAACATTCAACAGACAAGACACAAGCATTTATTAAATGACTACGGTATTTGTGTTGCCTACTCATTTGCTAATTATAAAAGAAGCGGTAAGGACATACTAGAATTTATATCACCTTATTTATTAAAAAACGCATCTGATATGGAATATATTAAGGCATATATTCCTGAAGCATATATAAAAGAAAGTAATAAAAATGATGCTATGGAATTGCTTGGTAAACGAGAAGTAAGAGACTATTTAGATCAAAAGTCTTCTGAGTTAGTAAGCACATCGCCTGTACCGTCTACTCCTTCTACAACGGACATATTTAATTATGATAGTGATGAAATTACGGTTGCTGGAGAAGCGAAAACGACGCCGAATACTAAACAAGCTTGATACCACTGTCACGCTGTGGCTTGTCCACGGAGTCTAGTTAAAAATACTAATATTATTAGTATTTTTAGTTGTTTTTCTGGATATCGTGGTCAAGCCATGGTATAACACCGAACGAGTTTCTCGCGCTATACAATAACATTAAGATTTCCAATTTAATTCTGGATAGTTTCTAATTTCAGCTTTATAATTGCTATGTTTTAACCATTTCTTAGCTGTCTCTAAATATAGGCAAATTATCGGTGTGATGTAAAGAGTAAGTAATTGCAATGTGGGTAAACCTCCCACTACTGCAAGCCCTAGTGATCTTCTCTCTGCTCCTGTTGTTCCGACTCCAAGAGCAGTAGGCATAGCTCTCATTAAGGCAGCTAGGGTAGTCATCATAATCGGTCTGAATCGTATTATACATGCTTCATAAATTGCTTCATGCGAAGATTTATTGCCAGTTCTCTCAAGTTCTAAGGCAAAATCGATAATCATGATAGCGTTTTTCTTCACTATACCGATTAACATTATAAGTCCGACAAATCCGTACATATCAAGTTTGCTATTAAATATTAGTAGAGTGAGTAATGCTCCAAATATAGCGGTAGGTAGTCCTAAAAGTATAGTTATAGGATACACAAAACTTTCATATAACATGCCAAGGATGATGTAAATAACTATAACAGCAAGTCCAAGCAATAAGCCAAGATCAGAAAAAGACGACTGACATGCCTGAACTGTTCCTTAGAAGCTTCCCGTAATCGTAGCCGGCATTTGTAACTCTCTTATTGCTTGATTAACTTTTGGAACGGCATCACTAATTGAATATCCATCTTGCAGGTTAAATGATACCGTAACTGAAGGTAATTGCCCGAAATGTGAAATACTAAGCGGGCCAACAGTATTAACAATTTTAGCAAGGGTAGTTAGCAGTACTAAATTGCCGCTTGTGGAGTTAATATTGACTAAAGATAACATTGACAAATCTGTTTGATATTTAGGATCTAGCTCTAAAATAACGTCATATTGAGCTGTTGGGATATATAATGTGGAAATCTGCTCAGCACCGTAAGCTGCATATAAGATATTCTGGACGTGCTTGACTGATATACCAAGTTTTGCAGCCTTATATCTATCAATCTGCACTAAAGTTTATGGCTGTGCTATTTGTAAATCCAAAGTTACGTCAATAAAACCTGGCAGCCGTGCGAGCTTGTCCTTTAATTTCGGTGCAAAGCTAAATAGCACATCTTGATCGAGTTCTTGCATAGTATATTGATATTGGCTTTTGGTTGCTTGTCCGTCGATCGTAATAGTAGGTACGTTCTGGATATATACCCTTAAACCTACTAAATGATTTAGTTTTGAACGTAACTGATCTATAACGGCGTCAGCTCCTATTCTTTGATCACGAGGTTTTAAGCTAATCAAAATCGTACCCTGATTTACTGCAGAGTTTCTACCTGAAACACCTACGGCAGAAAAAAATGAATCTATATTAGGATTTTTAAGTAATACATCACTTACTTGTTGCTGTTCTTGCACCATCGCATCAAAAGAAATAGTTTGAGCGGCGTCGGTAAAAACTAAGATTTGTCCCGTATCGGAATCAGACATAAAGCCTTTGCGTACTTTCTCAAATAAATAAGCCGTTGCGATGATTACTAAGAGAAATATAAGCATAGTAGTTTTTGAATGCTCTACTACTGTTTTTAGACTGCTACCATATTTTTGTTTGACATATTCAAAGGCTTTTTCGGTTGGTGGTAGGTCGTTATTGCGAGGCGTCAAAGACGCCGTGGCAATCTCGGTTGATTGTCCTGAGAGTGCTTCGTCACTACGTTCCTCGCAATGACGATCCCTTAAAAACACATTACATAACATAGGAGTTACGATTATCAAGATAACTCCCGAAAGCAAAATAGCGGTAGTAATAACAACGGTAAGTTCGTGCAGTAGCTTCCCTAAAATTCTGCTCATAAATAATATTGGGATGAATATCGTCATTAGGGATAAAGTCCTTGAGACGATAGTAAATCCTATTTCTTTAGTACCGTTAATACATGCTGCTATTTTACTCTCGCCTTTTTCCATATGTCGTGTGATATTTTCAAGCACTACTATTGCATCATCCACGACAAAACCCATCGTAAGCGTTAGAGCCATTAAAGACATATTATCGATGCTATAACCGAATAGATACATAAAGGCAAAAGTACCGACAACTGATAAAGGAAGGGCAATAGTCGGAATAATCACGGACCGTCAGTTATGTAGAAAGAGAAATATAGCAATCACTACGAATATTAAAGCGAGTAGCATAGTAAAATTGGCATCATTTACCGATGCTCTGATAGAAATTGACCTATCAAACATGATATTAATATTAATGCCCTCAGGGATTTGCCTGTGAAGCAACGGCAATACTTCTTCTATAGAGTTGACTATTTTAATAGTATTAGTATCCGGTTGTTTTTGAATAGCAAGTATTACCCCCGGCTTATCCCTATACCAAGCGGCTATTTTATTATTAGCTACGCTATCAATGGCTTTCCCGATATTTTTAAGAAAAAGTGGATTACCGTTTTTATAAGTTAATATTAACTCATTATATTCTTTAGCATTTTGTAATTGCCCAGGGGCTCTAATATTTGAGTATATATCTTTACCTTATAAAGCTCCGGTCGGTAAATTAATGTTAGCAGAGCTGATAATGTTTGATACTTAGTCAAGTCCTATATTATTTGCTGCCATTTTAACAGGGTCAACCTGCACACGCACTGTATATTGCTGTGAGCCGTAAACTTGTACCTGTGCAACACCCGGCAGCATAGATAAACGCTCAGCCATAATTGTTTCGGCGTAATAGTCCACGGTATATAAGAGGGAGAGTATCAGAAGTTAAAGATAAATAAAATATAGGTACGTCGGCAGGATTTACTTTACGATATGAGGGCGGGGTAGGTAAGTTGTTCGGTAGCTGCTTGTACGTCTTGCCGCTGCATCTATATCTTGGTCTAAATTAAACTGCAAAGTAATTTGAGTAGTACCGTTACTATTAACCGAACTCATCGAGTCAATATCTGATATCGTCGAGAATTGCTTTTCAAGCGGTAATGCAACTGAAGATGCCATAGTAGTAGGATCAGCTCCAGGCAAGCTTACTGAAACCTGAATAGTCGGGCAGTTGATGTCAGGTAAAACGCTTACCGGTAATATCCTATAGCCGAATGCTCCAAACAGCAAAATAGTTGCCATGAATAAAGTAGCCAGAACCGGACGCTTAATAAATATTTCTGAAATACAATTATATTTTTCCTGTTTTATGGATTTTTTCTGTCATATATATATCGTCATTGCAAGCGACTGTAAGAAGCGTGGCAATCTCATGAAATAATGATAATCTCCTAAGATTGCTTCGTCAATTACTTTGTAATTTCCTCGCAATGACGCCTGCTCGCAATGACAATTTGACACTACTCCTCCCTAACATTCACCTCTGCCTCGTTAGATAATCGTAGCTGCCCGTTGGTGATTACCGTTTCTCCCTCATCTATACCGCTTTTAATAACAATAAAATCATCATTAGAAAACACTATATCTATATTCTTGACCACGGCTTTATTATCTTGATCGACAACAAATACATAAGGACCTTGATCGTTAGTTTGCATGGCTTTAGACGGAACTATTAAAGCCTCTTTTTCGATGTAAATCGTTATAGGGATACACGAACACACTGTCCCGGCCATAATATTTCGTTTTGGTGAGGTAGTGTTGCTTTAACTTTGATAGTGCCGCTATTTGGATCAATCGAATTATCGACAAAAACGATCTCACCGTCTTTAATTTCTTGGTCGCTTACGGTTCTAACCGTCAAAGCTAAATCATTAGATTTTTGAGATTTATTAATACGATCGAGATATTTTTCAGGTACAGAGAAGCTGACATAAATAGGCGAGATAGTATTGATAGTTACTAGACTCACAAAATCCGGTGATACTAAATCACCTATATCCACATTACTCTCACTAAGTTTACCATCAAAAGGAGCTTTGAATACTCGATTTGTAAATTAGCGTCTGCAATAATTGCTTTATCGCGTTCCACGGTGGCCCTAAGTATATTCATATTAGTTAGCATCTGTAAATACTGCTCTTCCGAAACGGCTTTTTCCTCGTATAAAGCACGATATCTTGCCTCTTCTTTTATAACATCTTCAAGGTTATAAGTATCACTTAGTAAATTTGCTTGTGCTTGCTGTAATTGATTTTGAAACGGACGAGAATCGATTTCATATAATAAATCACTTGCTTTTACTTCTTGTCCGTCATCAAAATTTACACTTAATATTTGGCCCGTAACTTGAGATTGAATATCGGTACTTTGGTAAGTTTCAGCTACTCCTGCAAGTTCTATCACATCAGGTACGTCTTTTCTGATAACTTGTGTGACCCCTCAACCGGCGCTGCTATAGTGATTTGTTTACTGCTTTTATGATGATGTTTTATTACCCAAACCACTAATATTACTATTAGTACTAGTAATGTTATCAATATCAAATTCCGTATTATTGTTTTAAGCATTGTTATTTGCCAAAATCAAAAATAGGTCCTGCTATGTTGCCGCCTACTTGCCAAGTCTCAGCTGAGTTAGTAAACAGAGTATTAAGTTTATTGCTACCGAATCCTAATAAACATGTTAAAGAAATTTGTGGAAAATAAGTAGCTTTTATTGTTTTTAAGTTTGCATCTGCTGCTAGTAAATTCTGCTCTGCTGCTTTAATATCTGGTCTTTGCTCTAAAAGCTCTGATGGTAATATTTTAGGTAATACCGGTAGAGCAGGGAAGTAATCTATTGGTTTATCACGATAAATTAAGCCGTTTACTATATTTTCAGGAATTCTACTACTAAAATTTTTAAAGTGGTTTCCTGCTCATGTCTTTGTTGTTTTAAAGGCGGCAATGATAACTTAGTAAGTGCACGCTCGGAAGCAGCTTCACTAACCGATATTAAATCATCTACGCCAAGATTATGTAATTTCTGATTTAATTTATAAATTTCCGTTTGAGCCTCAATTAGCTTTTCAGTTAGATAGATTTGTTTGTCTAATGCTAAAAGATTAAAGTAACTTATAGTAACGTTACTTATAACCGATAAATGTACCACTGCCTTGCTATACTCACTTGCAAGGAAAGTTTTTTTAGCCGATTCGCTAGCGTTGGCGGCTGCTCCCATAAATCCAGCTTGTAATTAAGCACGCTTGCTAGCCCAAAATTATTAGAGAATTTCGGCTCATTCGGTGCTTTTGTTTCTTTACTGTTTTTTGTTCGATTTGCTTCGCTTTGTAAATTGATTTGTGGAAATCTATAAGAATTAATAAGGTTAAGCTGTGCTTTCGCTGCTAGCACATTACTCATTGCCAGCTCAATATCGGAGTTACCGGTTAAAGATTCTTCGATTAGGTTATTTAACACCGGATCGTTAAATTGCAGCTACCACTTGGAGGATGCATTATTATTTTGTTCTAGAGAGTAATTATTCCAAGTAGTAATGAGAGTTTAGGTGGAATATTATCGTGTTTTGCATTACAACCACATAGAAGAAATGATGAAATCGATAAAACTAGGATATATTTTAAGTAAATGAAAAATCGGCATACGAAGTTCATCGAGTAGGTTCATTAAAATAAATTCATATTACTTAATATTAATTAAGAATCTTTAAACCGCTATGTCAATATAGACTATTATTTTTTTAACTAACTATTTTTATAATTACGTGATAATGTTGCTACAGCATATTTTAGAAAGCTTAATATAAGTGAATTTTACAAGATTCGCCTGTGTTCACGTATTTTTATACGCTGTGTAGGCTCACCCTTAAATTCATCTTATCTGAAGCTTTCTAAAATATGCTGTAACTTTTCAGAAACAACTTTAATATCATAATTTTGTTTGAGAGTAAGGTAGGCGTTTTTAGAAAATTCTTTTGCTTTTATAGGGTTCTCTATTAGATAGACAATTTTTTCTGCTAAATCTTCAGCAGAGCCGGCTTTACAAATAAGCCCGTCTTGCATGTCGTTTAAGATTGCTGCAGGCCCTTCAGTATCTGTACTAACGATAGGCACGCTTGCCTCCATTGCTTCAAGCACTATAATTCCAAACGGTTCATGACGAGACGGTAAGCAAAAAATATCTATTTGTTTAAAGAATTTATTTCTATCGTTAATCCATCCCGTAAATGATATTTGATCTTGTAAATTAAGTTTATGTGCTAAAGCAATTAAATTATCTTTTTCCTCGCCGCTTCCACCTATAACTGCATGAAGATCATATTTTTTTTCTTTTAAAATTTTGATAGCTTTAATAAAAACATCAACACCTTTCTTAGCTACAAATCTTGCTAGTACACCAATTACGACAGGTTTTCTATATGTTTTATTTGGAATAAAGTCTTTAGCAATATTTATCATATTCGGTAGGATGCATATCATAGATTCGGCAAAGTTATTTTTTAGTAAAAATTCTTTCATATGATGCGTCAAGGCAATAACAAAATCACATTTACGTAGTCCTTTTAAACTATAATTATGAGCGATACCGATTAATTTTATATTTTGTGATTTAGCAAATTTACTAAAATTTATTGCTCTATTACCGTGTGCTATAATTATATCGGGCCTAGTCTTATGAGTTATATACTTAAGAATAAGTACCGAGAGTAAATCAAACGGTACTATATTAGGTAGTTTTAAGCTTTGTTTGTGTAGAAAGGAATTTATTTTTGCCTTGTAAGAAGTGATATTTATAACCTCAATTTTTTGCATCTCTAAAGCAGTGCTATAATCTAAAAATGCTTGTTGAATGCCGCCAAGGTCACGACTTAGCATAATATTAAGGATCTTCATTACTTTAATTGCTCGATTTCTTTTTCTGTTAAACCGGTAAAATCTATAATTTTATCTAAAGGTTTATTTTTTGCTAGCATTTTTTTAGCTGTAGAAATTTTTTGTCTTGCTTCCCCTCTGGCTTCCCCTTGAGCTTCAGCATCTATAATTTTCTGCTCTTCTACGGCTAGATTATCCATTTCGGTTTTTATCATTTTTTCATAAGTATTTAACTCTTTTTCAGACCAACTAGCTTGATCCAAAGCATAAAAAGCTTTTTTAATAATAAAATCATGACCTATCAAATTCTCCATTTCTTCTAGAGTGCTTTCATGTGCATGTTTAAAGAAATATGCCCATTTTTCTTGAAGGTTCTCTAATGGATCTAATTCTTTATTAAATTTCTCAAGCTCTAAAAAGATACAATAAAAATCTTGTAGGTCGTTCTCATAAGTTTTAGTATCAAGTAATCTATGATCTGATCTCCAATCTTTTTTATCGGGCAATGAAATAAAATCAGCAATAGCTAAGAATATTACTCTTTGAAGTTTTGCATACACTGCCATTTTTTTTATGATCTTCATCTTCTTTTATTATTTGTCTTGAATAGGCCTTTGCTGTATAAAGCTGAGCTCGTTTTTCAAAACCTGGATGTTTGCTGACCTGCATCTCTACAATAAATTGAGTACCGTATTTATCTCTACATAATACATCAACTATAGATTGTCTATAAGCAGCGATATCGGGATCTTAGATTGTTTTTAAAAAAGTAACTTCGGTAATTACTTCTTTTCCCGTATAACCTAAAATGTCATTTAGAAAATGAATAAGTATATCCTTATTTTTTTCTGTACCGAAAATTTTTAAAAATGCATAGTTATTTTTAGGGTCTAAGAAACGTGAAATTAGCATAATAGTCTATATTTTTATATATCATCACTTCATTATAGCAAATTCCAAGAAATTTGCTATAATACAATTTCCTAATATGTAAAACATTATGATTAGTAAAATTAATTTTGTAAGAATGCATGGTCTCGGTAATGATTTTGTTATTGTTAACAAACGAGATTTATCAAGTTCATATGATTTATCGCAGTTAGCAAAAAATATGGCTGAGCGTCATACAGGTATCGGTTGCGATCAGTTTATTATTTATGAAGAGCATAATGATTTTTATGAAATGATTATATATAACATAGACGGCTCTAGTGCTAAATTATGCGGTAATGCTACAAGATGTTTAGCCAAGTTAATTTATCTTGATATGGGAAAGAAAGATATTACCGTAATGGTAGGCAATAAAAAATTGCTATGTAATGTCAATGATGAAAATAATATTAGCGTTAATGTAGGAAGCGTTAGTTTTAATGAAGCTTGGATGCCAAGTCGTGATAAAGTTTGGGAATTTGCAGAGCGTTATATGATTGATTTAAAGGAAACTATTTGCGTTGATATAGGTAATCCGCATTTGGTTATTTTTAGTAAGTTAGAACCTCAAGATCAAAAAATTGTCGGTGAAAAATTGCAGGCTAAGGAATTATTCGCAGATGGGGTAAACGTTAATTTTGCTGAAGTAAAAGATAATAAAATCTATTTATCCGTTTGGGAGCGGGGGGCAGGGTTAACACTTGCTTGCGGAAGCGGAGCTTGCGGTAGTTTTGCTGCCGGTTTAAAGCTTGGTTTTATCCATTCACCAAGTACTATAGTCTTTAAGCACGGTAACCTTACTATGAAAGAAGAGAACGGTAATATAATAATGCAAGGGGCAGCTACGCTTGTAGCACGTGGGGAATATTATTGTGAGCAATAATTTAAGACAAGACGTAATAACATTTGGCTGTAGACTTAATATTTACGAAAGTGAGATAATACGAAAAAACTTGGAATTGTCGGGTATCGATAATGTGGCAATATTCAATACTTGTGCGGTAACTAAAGCAGCTGAGAAACAAGCAAGACAAGCTATACGCAAGGCTAAAAAAAATAATCCTGATTTAAAAATTATTGTTACCGGTTGTAGTGCTCAAACAAGTCCGCAAATGTACGGTAATATGCCGGAAGTTGACAAAGTTATAGGTAATGAAGAGAAGTTATTACCTAATTACTACCAAATTACCGATGCAAAAATAACAGTTAACGATATAATGTCGGTGAAAGAGACGGCAAGTCATTTAGTAAGTAGCTTTGACGGTAAGTCTCGTGCTTTTATTCAGGTACAAAACGGTTGTGATCATTTTTGTACTTTCTGTATTATCCCTTATGGTAGAGGAAAAAGTAGATCAGTAGCAATAGGAGCTATAGCAGAGCAGGTAAAGCATTTGGTATTAAACGGCTTTAAAGAAGTAGTTTTTACCGGTGTCGATGTCACGGCTTACGGTAGTGATTTGCCGGGAAGTCCAACATTCGCACAAATGATTAAACGAGTGTTGAATTTAGTCCCTGAATTAAAGAGGCTTAGATTATCTTCAATAGATGTTGCAGAAATAGATGATGAACTTTTTGAGCTTATAGCTTATAGTGAAAGGATAATGCCGCATTTTCATATTAGCTTGCAAGCAGGCGACGATATGATATTAAAACGTATGAAAAGACGTCATAATAGAACAAATGTAATAGAGTTTTGTCGGAAGCTGCGGGCAATAAGACCGGAAGTATCTTTTGGTGCGGATATTATAGCTGGTTTCCCGACTGAAACCCCTGAAATGTTTGAAAATACAAGAAAATTAATTTCAGAAGCGGAATTACAATATTTACATGTTTTTCCTTATTCGGAAAGAGAAGGAACGCCTGCAGCACGTATGCCACAAGTACCTAAAAATATAAGAAAAGAGAGGGCAGCAATTTTAAGGCAAGAAGGGCAAAACCAGTTGACCAAATTCTTTAAAAAACATATAGGACAGAAAGTGGAGTTATTAGTAGAGAATAATAATATTGCCCATACCGAAAATTTTATTCCGGTAAAGCTAGATAAACCTTTAGAAATAGGGCAGATATTTAAAGCGAAATTGGTGGGGATAGAAGAGAATTATATGAAGTGTATGTTGGTTTAACGTCATTGCGAGGAACCGTAGGCGACGCGGCAATCCAGAAAATAATTAAAAAAATTCTGTAAATCAGAATTTTTAACTGGATTGTTTCGTCAATTGCTATGCAATTTCCTCGCAATGACGGATAAACAGGTCCACGCAGCAATGCCCGCTCACAATGACGTTCTATCGTACAATAAAAATCAAAAACAAAAAAACAATCATGGAAAATATAGAAACAATATTAAGGCTTGCTGAGGACAAAATCTTATTAGTACAAAACTTAAAAGCTCTGCAAGAATATAAAGTAGAATTTTTAGGCAAGAACGGTATAGTGACCGGTGAGCTTAAAAAATTAGGTAGTTTAAATGAACAGGAACGTAAAGAATTTGGCTTAAAAATCAATAAATTAAAAGATAAAATACAGAATATAATAAAAGTAAAAGAAGAAATTTTAGAGGAGCAGGAACTAAATTTTAAACTTGCTGCCGATAAAATTGATTTAACAATCCCTGCACGGAGATATAAACAAGGTTCTATTCATCCAATAACACAATGTAGTGAGGAGTTAATACAAGTATTTTCGCAGTTTGGTTTTACTATAGAAAACGGACCGAATATCGAGAATGATTTTCATAATTTTACCGCTCTCAATTTTGAAGATGATCATCCCGCAAGGCAAATGCATGATACTTTTTATTTGAAAAGTCAGGAAAATAATAAGCCGCTGTTATTACGTACTCATACCTCAACAGTGCAGATTAGAGCTATGAAAAACGGCAAACCGCCTTTTAGGTTTATAGCACCGGGTAGGACTTATAGATCGGATTCGGATATGACACATACGCCAATGTTCCACCAAATAGAAGGGCTTGTTATTGATAAAAATATCAATATGGGACATTTAAAATATGTTATTACGGCATTTATAAAAAGCTTTTTTGAAAATTCTAATATTGAATTACATTTTAGACCCAGCTTTTTCCCATTTACCGAACCTTCTGCCGAAGTTGATATTCGGATGAATAAAAACGATAAATGGCTTGAGGTCCTGGGTTGTGGGATGGTTCATCCAAACGTGCTTAAAAATGTTGGTATCGATAGCAGCGAGTATCAAGGTTTTGCTTTTGGGCTTGGAGTAGAGCGTTTTGCAATGTTAAAATATAATATCAAAGATTTAAGACAATTTTTTGAAGGAGATATGCGTTGGCTTAAACATTATAATTTTGGGAGCTTTGATATACCGAATTTAGCAGGAGGGCTTACGAAATGAAATTTACGTTATCATGGTTAAAACAATTTTTAGAGACATCGGCTTCAGTTACTGAAATTGCCGAAGCCCTAACAGCTATTGGTCTTGAAGTGGAAGAAGTGATAGATAAAGCGGCGGAGTTACAAAAGTTTGAAGTAGCATATATTACAAATATTAAACCTCACCCGTCAGCTGATAAATTAAAGCTTTGTGATGTTGAGACTAAAAGTGGTATGCTACAAATAGTTTGTGGTGCGCGTAATGCAAGAGCAGGTATAAAAGTAGTACTTGCAAATATCGGAGTGGAAATACCAAACGGTAAATTTAAGATTAAGGAATCTGTTATTAGAGGCGAAAAAAGCTGTGGTATGCTTTGCTCTGAAGAGGAATTACTGCTAGCTTCAGAGTCTGAAGGGATTATAGAGCTATCTGAAGATGCCGTAGTTGGAGAGAATTTTACTAAATATTACAGTTTAGATGATCCTATATTTGTTATTAACGTTACTCCTAATCGTGGTGATGCACTTGGAGTTTACGGCATCGCAAGAGATTTAGCAGCTAAAGGAATAGGAATACTTAAAGAGCTAGAAATTTCGGCAATAAAGAGTACATTTATTTCTAAAATGAAGCTTAACGTGCAAGATAAAGAAGCCTGTCCGTTATTTACTTTTAGAGAGATAAGAAATTTAAAAAATAAACCAAGCCCTGATTGGTTACGGAAATTATTAAAAAATGTTGGGGTAAAAACTATTTCAAGCTTAGTGGATGTAACAAATTATATTTCCTATAGCTTTGGGCAGCCGATGCATGCTTACGATGCAGATAGGATAAAAGGGGGAATTACTGTAGCACGTCATTGCGAGAAGCGTAGCGACGAAGCAATCTCAGGACAACAAAATGAGATTGCCACGGCTGCTTTGCAGTCTCGCAATGACTTAGCTAAATGCCACACCCTAAACGGCAAAGAATATTTACTTACCGAAAATGATTTAGTTATAAAAGATGAAAGCGGTATTCAAGGTCTGGCCGGTGTCATTGGCAAGGCTGATAGTAGTTGTACTGATAGTACGACTAATATAATACTCGAAGCTGCTTGTTTTAATGCTAAAATGGTTGCAGCTAGCGGGCGAAGATTCCAAATTGATACGGATGCTAGATATCGTAATGAGCGTAATATCGATAGAAATTTTACGGAAAAGGCTTTGGACATAGCAACTAATCTTATTTTGTCAATATGCGGAAACGGTGAAGTATCGGAAGTAGTGAAAGTCGGTGAAAAAGAGTCACAAAAAAAACCTTTAGATTTTTCAGCATGTTATTTAGAAAAAATTACAGGAATTAAACTAAATATCAAAGCGATAGAAGCCATATTAAATAAACTAGGATTTATTACGGATGTTAAAGGTGAGATTATACAGGTAATAGCTCCTTCTTGGCGTCACGATATAACTATTTTAGAAGATATAGCTGAAGAAATCGCTCGTATTTACGGCTATGATAAAATAGAGAGTATAAAATTACCCGAACTAGACCAAGATAATAATAAGCTAAGAGAGCATAAAAGAGTATCTAGTTTTAAAAGGATATTAGCAAGCAAAGGCTATGATGAGGTAGTAACGAACTCTTTTATGAGTAGTGAAGATGCAAAGTTGTTTGCTGAATTAAAAGAAGAGTTATTTTTGCTTAATCCTATTAGCATAGGAGACAATTATATGCGTCCTACTATACTGCCGAATTTGTTAAGTATAGTAAGTAAAAATCTAGCACGCTCTATAAAAGATATGGCTTTTTTTGAAGTTGGACCAAGTTTTATAGATTTAAATACGGAAGCAACTTATTTGACGGCAATTATAAGTGGCTCATATAATAATAAAAATCCTCATTCGCTTGGACGAGGCTATGATGTTTTTGATCTTAAAGGCGATTTAGAGTTGGTAGCTGATTATGCAGGACTATCTATAGATAAATGTATAGCAACAAATGGGACAGCATTGCCACAATATTATCATCCAACTAGAGCAGTAAATATAGAGCTTGGTAAAAATTTATTAGGTCATTTTGGGCAGATACACCCTAAAATCTTGAAATATTACGATATTAATCAGGAAATATTTGCATTCGAGCTAAACATTACGAATTTGCCGTTGATAAAAGCTAAATTCGGTAAAAGAGACAAATTTGCAGTATCGGATTTCCAAGCTAATTTTAGAGATTACGCATTTATTGTTGATCAAGATCATAGAGTCGGTGAAATAATATCATATATAAATAATTTTAATAAAAAGCTTGTCAAATCAGTTACATTATTTGATATTTATAGCGGTGATAAATTACCTGAAGGTAAAAAATCTATAGCGGTTAAAATAGAGCTACAAGCAGATGATCGGACGTTATCTGACACTGATTTAAATTCGTTCAGTAAAGATTTAGTTGCTGCCATCTCGCAAAAATTTCAAGGAATGTTAAGAGAATAACAATATGTTAAAATTAATAGTTGAAACAAAAACGTTAGTTCAGTCCCTAGGGTTTGCAAGTTCCGTTGTTGAAAAACGTAATGTAATACCTGAATATGCAAACATTAAATTATCGGCAAAAGATGGTAATCTAGAACTTAGTTCTACTAATATGGATTTGTACTTAAGTCAAAAAATAGCAGTACAGGTAGTAAGTGAAGGTGAATTTACCGTTTCTACGAAAACTCTAAATGATATAGTCCGAAAACTTCCGGATTCCGAGCTTACATTAACAGATCTCGGTACAACGGGACTTGAGATCAAAGGAAAAAATTGTAAATTTAATTTATTTACTTTGCCGGTTAGTTCTTTTCCTGCAATGGATAGTATTAATCCTGAAGCAAGTTTTAAAATTTCCTGTATGGATTTTGCTAAAATAATCGAATCGACAAAATTTTCGATTTCTTTAGATGAAACTCGTTATAATTTAAACGGTGTTTATTTACACATAAAAGACAAAGAGTTTTGTTCGGCAAGTACCGATGGGCATAGACTTTCGATTTCATGGGCAACATTAGAAAAACAAATAAAGAATTTTGGAGTTATATTACCGCAAAAAAGTGCAGAGGAAATTTTAAAAATCGTTAAAGATCCTAAAAATATAAATGAAGATATGGAAATTTTATTGAATAGCAATAAGATTAAATTTATATGTAACGAAAATACTATTATGCTATCAAAGCTTATAGACGGTACTTTCCCTGATTATAGTGCTTTTATTCCGGAAAGCAGCAGCTCAAAATTAGTAATTAATCGAAAAATATTTGCAGATAGTATAGAAAGGATAGCGATAATAACCGTTGAGAAATTTAGAGCAGTAAAATTATCGTTATCTCGTGAAACCTTAGAGATTAGTGCCGTCGGTGAAGCAAGAGGTAACGCAAAAGAGGTTATTAATTCTTCACAAGATAAGGAAAGTTTTTATGAATATAATAGTGATGAGTCTTTAGCTATAGGCTTTAACCCGCAATATTTGGAAGATGTCTTAAAAGCAGTGAAATCGGATTTAGTAGAACTATATTTTTCAGATGTTTCAGCACCGGTACTTATTAAATTTCCTGAGAATCCTAAAGATATTTTTGTCGTCATGCCTGTTAAGGTGTAAGTTTTAGAGAACCGGAATATATAAGCATTACAAAGAAAAATTATATCAAGTTATAGATACTGCAAAACATACTGAAACTTTGCAAGAGTTAGTAGTTTATAAAGCATTATATGATAATTTCCAGCTTTGGGTAAGGCCGCTTGAAATGTTTAACGAAAAGGTTTTATTATACGGCAAAAATATTCCACGTTTTGAATTTATTTCTGAGAAATAATTAAATCTGCCCGATGTCATTTCCGCGTAGGCGGGCATGACATCGAGTGGGTTTTTTGAGCCATATAACAATGCCAAAGAACGGTGAGCAGAAATAATTTTTGACTAATAGCTAAAGCTTCTCTATTATTTCCTTCAAACACACTAATTAAATATTGGCTATGAAGAAAATTATCGGATTATTTTTTGTAATTATACTTAGTGCAATAAGTACTAGTATCTTAGCGGGTGATTATCCAAAAACAGAACGAGAGCAGAAATGGGACGAAGTAGGTTCGATAGCAGGTGAAGAAGGATTAGTTTTTAGACCGGGTAGGGTTAAGAACGAATCTACTAAAGCTGTAGGAGGTTCAGTTAATAAATATCTTTGGCAAGCAGCATTAGAGACTATAAGTGTTGCTCCTCTTGCATCAGCCGACTCAAACGGCGGCGTGATTATTACGGAATGGTATAGCCCACGTTCTAATCCTAATTTTCGATTTAAAATAAATATATTTATTAAAGACGATGTAATAAGCCCTGATTCAATCGAAGTGAAAGTATTTGAAGAAATGCTTAAAAATAAACAATGGGTACTTAATGAAAACACCTCAAATCTTGCTATCACGCTTGAAGATAAAATTTTAAGAAAAGCTAGAGATATATATATTAATAGTGTGAGGTAATAACAGTATTTCCGTCATTGCGAGGAAATTACGGAGTAATTGACGAAGCAATCTCAGGATATTTGATGAGATTGCCGTGTAGTCTACGACTGCTCGCAATGACGATACAGTATATAAATTAAAAACATATGAACCAAATAGAACAAAAATGGCAGCACATTTGGCAAGAAGAAAAAGCTTTTGAGGTATCAAACGCCAGTAGCAAGCCAAAATATTACGTACTTGAAATGCTGCCTTATCCTTCCGGTAAAATCCATGTAGGTCACGTACGCAACTATTCTATAGGTGATGTTATTGCAAGGTTTATGACTATGCAAGGTTTTAATGTGCTTCATCCGATGGGCTGGGATGCTTTCGGGCTACCTGCCGAAAATGCCGCAATAAAAAATAATTCTCACCCAAAAAAATGGACATATTCTAATATCGAGAATATGAAAAAGCAGCTAAAATCTATGGGCTTTTCTTATGATTGGTCTAGAGAGATAAATAGTTGCGATCCTGAGTATTATAAACATGAGCAGAAATTCTTTTTAGAGCTTTATGAACGAAATCTTGCTTATCAAAAAGAATCGTTTGTTAATTGGGATCCGGTTGATAATACCGTGCTTGCGAATGAACAAGTTGTAGACGGGCGTGGTTGGCGTTCAGGTGCAATAGTTGTAAAACGTTATTTAAAGCAATGGTTCTTAAAAATCACCGATTATGCTGAAGAATTATTAAACGAAATTCAGAATTTAAAAGAGTGGCCTAAAGCTGTTCGGTTTATGCAAGAGAAATGGATAGGTAAGTCGATAGGTGCTAATTTTCATTTCAAAATTAAGGATAATGAAGAGACTACTATAGAAGTATTCTCAACCAAACCTGAAACCATTTTTGGTGCTAGCTTTATAGGAATTGCCTTTAATCATCCGATAATAGAGCGGTTAGTTTCTAAAACACCTGAAATACTCGCTTTTATAACTAAATGCTCGCATATTACAAGAAGTAGCGAACTAGAAAAGGCTGAAAAGGAAGGTGTATTTACCGGTCTTTTTGCTACTCATCCTTTCGATTCAAATATAGTTTTACCGGTTATTATTACTAATTTTGTGCTAATGGATTATGACACTGGTGCAATATTTGGTTGCCCTGCTCATGACGAACGTGACCATGAATTAGCTATTAAAATGAATTTATCTATTAAACAAGTAATTAAAGCAGATATGGATGTACAAAAGACCGCTTATACGGAAGATGGAATTTTAATTAATTCGGATTTTCTAAACGGCTTAACTAGTCAAAAAGCAAAACAAGAAGTCATCGGAGAATTTGAGAAACTAGGCATAGGTAAACGTAGCGTAAATTATCGTCTAAAAGATTGGGGGATTTCAAGGCAGCGCTTTTGGGGATGTCCTATTCCTATGATTCACTGCAAAACTTGTGGAATAGTGCCAGTACCTTACAAAGACTTACCCGTTACTTTACCTGATGATATAAATTTTGACGGTCACGGTAATCCGCTTGATCATCATCCTAGTTGGAAACATGTTAATTGTCCGAAATGCGATAAGCCGGCTGTGCGTGAAACCGATACTTTTGATACATTTTTTGAATCATCTTGGTATTTTACGAGATATTGCAATAGCAATGCTATAGAGATGACTGATAAAAAAGCTTGTGATTACTGGCTACCGGTCGATAAATATATAGGCGGCATTGAACATGCGGTAATGCATTTATTATATGCAAGGTTTTTCACAAAAGTAATGAACGAACAGGATTACGTAAGCGTTCGAGAGCCTTTTAAAGGTCTATTTACTCAAGGTATGGTGCTGCATGCCACTTACAAAGATGAACATAATAATTGGTTATATCCTGAAGAAGTAGTTAAAAGGGGTAATGAATTTTTTCATAAAGAAAGCAATAATAGAGTAGTGCAGGGACGCATTGAAAAGATGAGTAAGTCTAAAAAGAATCTCATCGATCTTGAGACAATGCAAGAGCAATATGGGGCAGATGCTATTAGGCTTTTTGTACTGTCCGATAGTCCGCCTGAGAAAGATCTAGAATGGTCGGCAAGCGGTATTGAAGGCTGCTCACGTTTTATTAATAAGCTTGAGTATATGTTTAAGGCGATAGATTCTTTAAAATATGATGTGAATAGCGAGATTAATAAAGAGCTTAATAGGTTAGTACATTTTACAATAAAGCATATCGCCGAAGATATAAAGCATTTTGCCCTAAACAGAGCAATAGCACGTATGCGCGAGCTTTCTAATGCTATATCTGCTGAAATATCTAAAGATAAAATTGATGTTAAAACCGTAAGGCATGGCTTTAATGTTTTAGTACAGCTACTAAATCCTTTTATCCCGCATATTACGGAAGAAATTTGGCAGAAGCTTGGCAATAAAGAGCGATTATATAATTCGTCTTTTCCTACATTTGATGAATCAATGCTAGAGTTAGATACATATATTATGGCAGTGCAGGTTAACGGCAAACTCCGTGATACCTATGAGTTTAAAACTTCCGTAAGTGAAGCTGAAATAAAGCAAGTTACCGTCAGTCTGCCAAAGGTACAAAAGTTCTTAGAAGGGAAAGAGCCGAAGAAGATTATCCTCGTTCCTCGTAAAATTGTGAATATACTCGTTTAATTTGGAAAGTTGGCTACGTCGTTTTGGTAAGTCCTCGGATACTCACGTATTAATATACGCTCCGCGCCTCGGCTTACAGACTCCTTGCTCTTTCCAAATTAAACTGCGTCTATCTACTTTTTATTTATCAGAAGTATATTATTTTTTGAATCTGTCATCCCGCGACTTGATCGCAGGATCTAGTTTAAAATACTAAAATTATTAGCACTTTAAGTTGTTTTTAAATGTCGTGGTCAAGCCGCAGCATAGTAATGACACCTAGCATACTTTTATTGTATTACCACCATACTAACCCAAAAAAAGTAGTAGTATGACCTAAAACTACCTCCTTATGTTTATCTAATGAGGAATCATAATGCTGCTTCATCGCATTTATAAAATTACTGCAATTATTATGGTAAGTACCTTTTGAAGCACCCTTATAACTCTGATAAGATGAAGTTTCATAATGCCTCTTCTCTAAGGTAATAGTAAATATTGTCTGTTATTAGCATTAATACTTTATCTATTATATAATTGGCTGCCCACCAAAATGCGGCAAAAACACCGTAATCAATACTTAAAGTGTCTTCTTCTGTTTCACAAGTTATAACCCTAGGATAACAGAGGTTTGCTATACTATCTAGACTTAGATTTAAATCTGACTCTGAATCTAGCACGTCTATTTTTTTTCTATTAGTCATAAAGATTCCCTTTTTAGTCACTAATTAATTAAACTTTTTGTATAACTTGCGTCTAAGGGTAAATTTGTATGTCAATCCGGTACTCACATCCTCACGTATTTTTATGTACGTTGCGGTGGCAAGTGTTTCCGTGTTTCCTTCAAATTCTTCCGTATTAGCTACATTATGCAATAAGTCTATTGTAGGCTCAGTAATTTAAAAAAAATCAATTAACTAATAATAGACTATCTGTAATAAATTTTAACCGGTAATTTAATTTTTTTGCTGTAAATTATAAGATTTTTTTTGAAATAGGTACTGCTATTTCTGCAAAAATCTTCAATTATTAATTAAAATTTATTACAGATAGACTATTAAATAGTGCGCCTGATTTTATACCTGAAGTCAATAAATTGTATTAATTTAATAATATTCTTATTAATTTAAATTAATGCATGAAAATATCGATTTCATTCCAACCGGTAAGGTCTAAATTAGCTCTTGTCGGTAAAAAACGGAAAATATCTTGGGCAAGTTCATACCTATTTTCTTTAAGTAGCATTTTTTGTAAAATATCTTTTAACTGATGCAAATAAAGCACATCTTTTGCTGCATATTCTTTTTGTTCTGAAGATAAATTATCTGCACCCCAATAGGAAGATTGTTGTTGTTTTGAAATATTTATATTAAGCAATTCTCGGCATAAATCCTTAAGCCCATGACTATCGGTATAAGTTCTAACTAGTTTTGAAGATATTTTAGTACAAAAGATATTTTCTAAATCTATACTTAAATATTTTTTTATGGATGCTAGATCAAATCTAGCAAAATGAAATATCTTGCATCTAGTTTTATCTAGTAATAATGCTTTTAAATTAGGAGCTGTATAATCTTGATTTGTAAAATGAACAAGATGAGCTTCACCATTGCCGTTACTAAATTGTAGCAAACATAGTTTATCTCTATGTAGATTTAGCCCCATTGTCTCGGTATCTATAGCTAGATCTCCTTCAAGTTCAAAATGATTAGGTAGGTCGTTTTGATAAATTTTTATAGTCATAAATGATTTTTAATTCCTTTTAATCAATAACGTTGTTGTGCGGATCGAAAAACGCGTTCTGTGTCATACCGTGGCTTGACCATGGTATCCAAAAAAAATTAAAAAAGACTGGATCCCGCGATCAAGTCGTGGGATGACAACAAAGTTTTGTTATTGGTGATTAAACACCTGCTCATTTGGAGCAGCTACTCCTAAAACTTTCTTTGCTTGTTCTTCTAACATATCTTTATTTAGAGATTCCGTTCGAAGTAATTTGACGTTATGCTCAAGTTCTACTCTTTCTGCTCGTAAGCCTTTTAGTTCATCATAAGCTTTTTCAAGCTGCCTATTTACTTTTAAATATGCAATAATCCCTTTGTTACCATATATGCAATGAAAAACAAAATATCCAAGCAGTAAAGCTAAAAAGATATTTAAAATTATTTTTTTAGAATGATTATTTAAATGTATTATCATAAATATATATTCATAAGAAATAATATCGGAGCGGTTAAAATAATACTATCAAATCTGTCTAGCACTCCTCCATGACCGGGTATTATATAACCGCTATCTTTAATATTAAATTTTCGCTTAAAATATGAAATAAATAAATCACTTAATTGAGCTATTAATGCTAATATACAACTAATTATAAACAAATAAATTTTATTTGAAAAATAGTAATTTTCAATATGAAAGCTTGGTATAAAACTAACTAATACCGCAACTAAACCTGCTGATAATACTCCCGTCACTAAACCGCTCCAGGTTTTTTTAGGACTAAGTTTCGGAGCAAGTGTTGCTCCTTTAAAAGTTTTGCCGCCAATCATAGCGAAAGTATCTACCGACCACATTATGCAAAAATAAAGCATAATAAGCCATCTATTGGTATCTTCCATACTTAAAAATATTAATAGGCTTATAGGAATCGTAATAATAATTAGCCCGATTAATAGATAAGGAATAGAAGAGTAGGTCATATTATACCATTCACTTAACATTCCCGTACCTACTAATATCATTAGAATATAGAATAAAGGCTTACACCATAATATAGCTACGACAAATAACGAAACTAAAACTATACCGGACAGGATTCTTAAATAGATGTTTGATTTTTGTTTATCTTTTGCCAAATGTTCTTTTCCTTTTTGAGTAATCATTTATAGCTTCTTGTATATCATCTTTATTAAAATCAGGCCAATATTTGGGTGAGAAATATAATTCAGCATAAGCTGCTTGCCAAAGCAAAAAATTACTAATGCGATAAACCCCGCCCGGTCTTATTAATAAATCTACATCCGGCATTTCAGGATCATATAAAGCGTGTTGTATATCGCTGTCACTTACTGCTTTTTTACCGCTTGTAATAATTTTTGTGCAGGCATCAACTATTTCTTGACGACTTCCATAACTAAAAGCTATACAAAGCGTTATTTTATTATTATTTTTTGTTAATTCTATAGCATTATTTATTTGTTTTTGCAATGAGCTACTTAATAAATTAAGTCTACCTATTACTTTTACTTTAACGCCGTTTTTATGTAAATTATTTAATTCGGTTTTTAAATAAATACTTAATAATTTTATTAAGAAATCTACTTCCGTGCTTGAGCGTTGCCAATTTTCGGAAGAGAAAGTATATAAAGTTATATAAGGTATGTTAAGGTTAATAAACTCAGGCAGTAATTCACGAATTTTATTGGCTCCTGCTTTATGCCCTTCAGATTTTGTTAAGTTATGCCGATCTGCCCAACGAGCATTACCGTCCATTATTATTGCTAAATGTTTTATGTTAGTCATTATTTTATATTTTAGATGTTGCTGCATGGATCGATTTTTCCGTCATTGCGAGCGACTGCAAGGAGCGTGGCAATCTCATGAAACAATATAAAATTTCTGAGATTGTCACGCCCTCGGCTTTGCCTCTCCTCGTAATGACGATTTGGTATCTACACGGGAATGACATCGGTAGTCATATTTTAGGTATTTCGATTCTTACCGATAGCCCGCCTAAATCCTTGCTATCTTCTAAATAAATAGAGCCTTTATGATCGTTTATTATTTCTTTAGTAATAGCAAGCCCAAGTCCTACGTTACTTGCATTATCAAGCTGTCTTGCTTTATCCGATCTATAAAACGGTTTAAATACAAGGTGTGTTTCCGTATCATCTATACCGGGACCGTTATCTTCAATAATTATAGCTACGGTAGATGAATTATCTTTTGAGGATATCTTAATTTTAGTTCCATATTTTATAGCGTTACCGATTAAATTAGACAAGGCTCTTTCAAAAGAATTCGGCTTAATGCGTACTTCTAGTTTATCTAAATTAGTAGATTTTATAAATTCAATATTTACATGTGACCATTTGTTAAAAAAACGTTCCATCCAAGGTAATAATAAAATGTCTTCAAATTCTTCTGTACTTTCATTTTTAGCAAAATCTAAATAAGAATTTATCATTTGCTGCATAGTTAATATATCTTGTTTTAACCCTTCGATTTCTTCGCTTTCTTCCATCAATTCAAGTTGTAGCTTCATTCTTGTTAAAGGAGTTCTAAGGTCATGAGAGATCATAGCAAGCGTAGTGGTTTTTTTAGTAATTTGTTTTTCAATACGAGCTTTCATTTTTAAAAAAGCAAGCCCTGCTTTTCTTATTTCTAAGGCTCCTGAAGGTTTGAAATTTTTGTCTTTTAAAACACCGCGACCAAATTTATCCATGCTATCCGCAAGAGTGAGTATTGATTTAATTTGATTTTTGGAGAAAATAATAGAAATAGAAAGTAATATAACAGTTAAAGATATAATCCATAAAACAAATATATATACTGTAGGATTAAGTAGTAACTTTGCAGGAAAAGTAATATATAATACTCCATCTTTTAATTCTAAAAATACTTCAATTTTATTTTCCTTATTTAGTTTAACTATATTTTTTTCATGGATTTTTGTAGCTAAAATATTTTTAAATATAGTTAAAGGTTCACCTAATTTAGGCTGTTTTATAGATAACTTTTTATTAAGTTGAAACTGATAAGATAAATTAAGATAATTTGCCGATAAATGGGTTATCTCTCTTGAATTATTTCTATGTTCTTTAATCAATGATTCTATTTCATTGATAATAATAGTACTAGTATAATATGAAACATTATACCAATGACGATCGTAAAACAAAAATATAGCAACGATTTGTCCTATTAAAATCGGAATGATTATAATAAACATAAACCGTACAAATAATGTTCTCGGTAAAGCATATTTCAAAAAGCTTGATACAAGCGAATTTTTCAAGACTCGTCTGTGCTCACGTATTTTTATACGCTGTGCAGGCTCGCTTTTAAATTCATCTTGTCTGAAGCTTTTTGAAATATGCTTTAATAATTTAGACATAAAGTGCATAGCCCTCATTACGCACGGTTTTTAAATATTTCGGCTCTTTTGGGTTGTCTTCTATTTTGCTTCTTATTCTTGTAATTTGTACATCGATAGAACGCATACTAAGCCCTCCCATTATTTTTGACAGTTCAAAACGACTAGTAGATTTGCCGGAATTTTTTATTAATATCTCAAGTAATTTTTGTTCAGTAGAGCTAAGAGATACAATTTGATTATTCTTGGTAAATTCTTTTGTATCGGAATTATAAAAATTATTGCCGAATTTAATTATATTCGTTTCTTTTTTAAAGTTATTATAATTATTGATTAAGTTATTTATCCGAAGTAATAATTCTCTCGGTTCAAAAGGTTTAGTTATATAATCAGAGGCACCGGCTTCAAGTCCTTTAACACGGTCATCGGCTTCCGATAAAGCAGTAAGCATAACTATAGGAATATTATTACCGGCATCCCTTATAGTAGTAGCAAAATCAAGCCCTGTTATTTCAGGTAACATAACATCTAAAATAATTAAATCATAATTAGAAGTTTTTAATAGATTTTTAGCTTCTATGACTGAGCTTGCCGTTGATACTAAAAACGCGTTTTTATTTAAAAATTGCTTTAAAAGTGCTAATATTCTGCTATCATCATCAACGATTAAAATATGTGCTTTGTATGTATGCATGTATACTCGTTTAATTTAAAAAAATTGTATTTCACTATTGCCATCCCGTGGCTTGACCACGGGATCTTATGTCGCAGGCTGTGTTCTGAGATCCTACGATCAAGTCGCGGGATGACGCTAAATACTACCGGATTCCCGATTTCGCGGGAATGACATAAGAGCTACGGTCTTATAGCTCATGACAATTGACAATACTTTAATATGAATATAGGTTAATGACAATGATAAAACTAGAGCAAATTTTTTGGCATGTTTGGATTAACGGTGATTTAGTTCCTTATCAATTTGCAAGGATTCATGTTTTGACTCATAGCCTGCATTATTCAGGATCGGTATTTGAAGGTGAGAGAGCTTATAACGGCAAAGTTTTTAAACTAAAAGAACATACGGCAAGATTAATAAAATCAGCAGAAGCATTAGGTTTGAAAGTACCTTATAATGTAGACGAGATAATAAAAGCTCATGAACTTGTAATAAAACAAAATAATATTAAGGATGCATATATAAGACTGCTTATTTGGTGCGGAGACGAGTCGCTAAATATCATTAATCAGTATTTATCTACTAATCTTTTGATTGCCGGTATTCCATCTATGCCGAGGTCTTTTGAGAAAGGTATAAATTTGCATGTAAGCCGCTGGCGTAAAGCAATGCCTGATAGCACCCCAGTACAATCTAAATCCGCCGCTCAATATAATATGGCAATAACGAGTAAAAAAGAAGCTAAGGCTCTTGGCTATGATGATGCATTATTACTTGATTATGAAGGGTATATTGCTGAATGCACTACAACAAATATTTTCTTTGTTAAAGATAAAATATTATATACTCCAATTGCCGATAGGTTTTTAAACGGTATAACAAGACAGACTATTATTGAAATTGCAAAAGATTTAGGTCTAGAAGTAAAAGAAGAGCGTTTAAAATTAGAGCAAATAGAGGATTTTACCGGATGTTTTGTTACAGGCACGGCAATTGAGATACAAAATATTGATTCTATAGATCTTGGCAATAAAAAGATTATTTTTGATGATCATAAAATTGCAGATCGTTTGAAAGAAGAGTATGGGCGTGTTGTTAGGGAGTAGAAGAAACGTCATTGCGAGGAGGTATTGCCTGTGTATGGATACCGAGTCGTCATTGCAAGCAGTCGTAGACTGCGTGGCAATCTCATCAAATAATAACAAACTCCTGAGATTGCTTCGTCGAATTACTATGTAATTCTTCTCACAATGATGGTTTAATAAGCTAAACAATTAAAATCAAAAAAATCATGCATAACATATTTAAAGGTTTAATTACCGCACTTATAACACCTTTTAAAGATAATAAGTTAGACTTATATGCTTTAGAGAGAATTGTAAAACATCAAATAAAGCATGAAGTCGATGCAGTATTAATTGCAGGCTCAACGGGAGAAAGTAGTAGTTTAAGCTTTGAAGAATATAAATTATTACTGCAAACTAGCGTAGAAATCGTTAATAAGTGTATTCCTATAATAAGCGGGTGTTCATCAAATAATACTACTTATGCAAGAGCACTTGCAGCGGAATCTACAAAAATCGGCGTAGATGGTTTTATGGCTAGTCCACCATCTTATGTCAAACCTACCCAACACGGGATTTATAAGCATTTTGAAGCATTGCATGAAGCGTGTAATCTACCTATTATGTTATATTCAGCTCCAACTAGAAGCGGAGTAGATTTTTCTGATGAGACAATATTGAGGCTTAGCAAGCTACCGCGTATTTTAGCATTAAAAGATTGTGGTGTAGATTTAGAACGTCCATTGCGGATCAGAGCAACAGTTAAAAAGGATTTCAATATTTTAACCGGTAATGATGAAGTAGTCTTAGCTTTTAACGCTCAAGGTGGGGTAGGGTGGACTTCTGTAGCCTCTAATATTGTTCCTAATATATGTAAAGAACTATTAGAAAAATGGAATAAGAACGATACTAAAGGAGCATTAGAAATCCATCAGAAATTGCTACCTTTATATACAGCATTATTTGTAGAATCTAATCCGATTCCGATAAAATATGCTGCACATTATTTAGGTTTATGTGAAAATGAAATTAGACCCCCATTAACTGAAGCAAGCGATAGTGCCAAAAAACAAATTGAAAACATCATAACATCACTATCTATAAAAATATGACCGAATATAAGAAAGTTATTGCACAAAATAAGAAAGCCCTTTTTAATTATTTTATTGAAGAAAGATTAGAAGCGGGTATTGTATTAAAAGGTAGTGAAGTACAATCTCTGCGTCAAGGCAAAGCTTCTATAGAAGAAAGTCATGCGGCAGATACCGGACATGAGGTATTTTTGTATAACTGCCATATTGCAGAATATGAAAAAGCGAATAGATTTAATCATGCTACTCGTAGACCGCGTAAATTATTGTTGCATACTAAAGAGATAAAGAAAATTATCGGTAAAATTAGAATAAAAGGCTATACGCTAGTAGCTCTTTCTATGTATTTTAATAAAAAAAATAAAGTGAAAGTTGAACTTGGTATTGCTAAAGGTAAGAAATTATATGATAAAAGAGAGTCAATTAAAGAAAAAGACTGGAAAAGAGATCAGAGCAGATTAATAAGACAGAAGTAATGGACTTTGCTACACCGGATGACAAGCTGGTTTTGTTACATAGCTCGTTTTGTGTCATTCCCGCTTTCGCAGGAATGACATATAGAATTACTTGGACTTTAGGAAGATACAAAATTTTTAAAAAAAGGTATTTATGCAGCATATTATAGGTAAAATATTGGTTATATTTGTAGTTGTGATAGGAGTTTTATTTGTTTTCAAAACAATGAAAACTTATTCTACAAATCCGGTTTCCGTTGAGGTTAAACAAAGCGAAGATGCAAGAAAATGTGAAGAGGAAAGAGTACAAGAAATAATCAAAGATTATTTGCTTAAAACTCCGGAAATAATAATAGAATCAATAGAAGGGTTGCAAAAACGTAAAGTACAGGAAAATGAGACTAAAGTTAATAACTATCTAAAAGATAATAAGTTAGGTATTGAAGATAGCACAAGCTTTCCTATTATAGGAAATAAAGACGGTGATGTAACAATAATTGCTTTTTATGATTACAATTGTTCTTATTGTAAAAAAGGCGATGTTTCTATAAATGAATTATTGCAAAACGATCCAAAAGTTAAAGTTGTATTACGACCGCTTCCTATCCTTGGAGATGCTTCCGAATATCTTGCAAGAATAGTTTTAGCCGTTTATAAGGTTAATCCAAGTAAATTCAAAGCTGTTCATGATGAATTAATAAAAATAAGAGATGTTTCTAAGGAATCTATAAAAGAATTATTAACTGAGAATGGCTTAAATACTACGGAAATTGAAGAAATTGCCGATAGCAATGAGATTAAAGATTTAATTACTCAAAATATGAAAATAGCTAGAAGTCTTAGAATGCAAGGAGTACCTGCGTATATAATTGATTCAAAATTAATACCTGGGTTAATAGATTTCCCACAATTACTAAATATAGTTAAAGAAATTAGGGATAATAAGAGTTCTTAAGAATTGTTGCATAGACCAAGTACATGCTTTTTATGTTATTCCCGTGAAAGCATTGTTGCATGGATACCAAATCATCATTCCAAGGAGCGAAGCGACGTGGCACTCTTGTCAAGCATCCTGAAATTGCTTCGTCAATTACTTACGTAATTTTCTCGCAATGACGACCTTCAGTCTCCACGCAACAAGGCCTAGTAGGAATGACAGCAATTGCTCTTGAATAACTTTAGCCTTTATTTAGTAAATCTAACATAGTTTTACCGATATCGGCAGGGGATCTAGTGATAGTTACACCGGCACTTTGTAGAGCTTCAAGCTTATCTTCGGCACTTCCTGTTCCTCCGGCAATAATAGCTCCGGCATGTCCCATTCTTTTACCTGGAGGTGCTGTAATACCTGCAATAAAGCTTACTATAGGTTTCTTGATTTTTGACTGCTTGATAAACTCAGCTGCATCTTCTTCTGCATTACCGCCAATTTCACCGATCATAATAATTGCTTTTGTTTCATCATCTTTCAAAAACATCTCAATACAATCAACAAAATTAGTGCCGTTAACAGGATCGCCGCCTATACCGACACACGTAGATTGTCCAAGTCCTACTGCTGTTGTCTGTGCTACTGCTTCATAAGTTAGAGTACCTGATCTTGAAACAATACCTATCGTTCCTCTTTTATGAATATGCCCAGGCATAATACCGATTTTACATTCACCCGGTGTGATAACTCCAGGGCAGTTAGGACCGATTAATCTAGTTTTAGAACCGACTAAAGCACGTTTTACTTTCACCATATCAAGCACCGGAATTCCTTCCGTTATACATACTACTACTTCAATTTTGGCATCGATTGCTTCTAATATCGAATCAGCGGCAAAGCCGGGCGGAACATATATAACGCTTGCATTTGCACCGGTTTTTGCTTTTGCTTCATGTACGGTATTATATACAGGTAAATCAAGGTGAGTATGACCGCCTTTGCCGGGTGTAACACCGCCAACCATGTTAGTGCCGTACGCTATCGCTTGTTCAGAGTGAAAAGTTCCTTGTGAACCAGTAAAACCCTGACAGATAACTTGTGTTTTTTTATTTATTAATATTGCCATGTTAAATAATTTTTATTGTTTTTATTTTACTTTGATGTCATCCCGTGACTTGATCGCGGGATCCAGTCCTTTTTTAATTTTTTTATAGATATTGTAGTCAAGCCACGGTATGACACTGAACTGGTTTTTCGAGCTATATAACAAGGTCAATGCCTGCATAGCTCATGACGGTTATCTACCGTATCGCTTCAACTATTTTATTTGCTGCATCTGCTAAATCATGTGCCGGTATTATTGCTAAACCGGAATTTGATAAAATTTCTTCGCCTTTTTCAACGTTTGTACCGGCTAAACGAACTACTAACGGTACTTTTATGCCTATGTCTTTTGCAGCTGCAATAATCCCTTCTGCTATAATATCACAACGCATGATACCGCCGAAAATATTAACTAGAATCCCTTGTACTTCTTTATCAGATAAAATTATTTTTAAAGCTTCTTTTACACGCTCACGATCAGCTCCACCACCGACATCCAAGAAATTAGCAGGCGAAGCACCGTAAAGTTTAATAATATCCATAGTGGCCATGGCAAGACCGGCACCGTTAACCATGCAACCGATATTACCGTCCATTTTTACATAGCTAAGTCCTGCATTTGTTGCTCTAGTTTCTAGAGGATCTTCTTCATCATGATCACGCATTGCCGTAATATTCGGATGCTGAAATAAGCCGTTATCGTCAAAAGTAATTTTTGCATCTAAAGCTAATAAGTTCCTGTCGCTATTTACAATTAATGGGTTGATTTCAATTTGTGCTGCATCGGTTTCAATAAAAGCATTATAGACTGATTTTACTATTTCTTTCATCTGTTTGGCTTGGTTATCCTTAAAGCCTAACTCATAAGCTATGCCTCGCATATGAAAATCTTGTAAACCGGTTGCAGGATCAACGGAAAATTTAATAATTTTTTCCGGAGTTTGTTCTGCTACTTCTTCAATATCAACTCCTCCTTCTGTAGAAGCTATGAAAGTAATACAGCTAGCCGATCTATCAAATACTATACTAAAATAATATTCTTTTAAAATATCACAACCTGATTCGATATAAAGACGGTTTACTTTTTGTCCTTGAGGTCCTGTTTGATGCGTTACTAAATTAATACCAAACATGTCATGAGCAACTTTTTTGGCTTCTTCTTTACTCTTAACAACCTTAACACCGCCTGCTTTACCTCTACCGCCGGCATGTATTTGTGCTTTAACCACATATACTTCCGTATTTAATTTATCTATGGTTTCATTAATCTTTTCAGTTTTCGTAACAACTAGCCCGGTGGAAGTAGGTACGCCGTATTGTCTTAAAATCTCTTTTGCTTGATATTCATGAATATTCATTTTAAATAATTTATTTAAATTGCTATTAATTTTTATGGATAAGATACATTTTTAACTTCTCTTACTATGTCTTTATCAAAAGTGATAAACTTATTAGCACTATTGACTTCTCCTTCTGCAATAATCATATAATCGGCAAAGTCTGCTTTACCTTTAATATATTTTTCAGTAGCTGATATTATTATGTTTTGATGCCCAATGATAAAGCCGGAATTATCAATAAGATTAATTACTGCTTCATAAATTTCCTGGCGAGTAAATTTATTTACTTTTAGCACCCATACAAATTCAAGTAATGCATATGATGCAATAAAAATCTTATTAGTGATGTTATTTTTTAAGAAATTTTGAGCTGCTTTACCTTGTATTTCATCATCTTCAAGAAAAGTACGAGTTAAGATATTAGTGTCAATTCCTATCATTTTCGATAACCGCAATACTAATAGCTTTATCTACATCCACCGGACCGTTTTTAGCTTTATGTTTACCCTTGCCAAAAAAGCTATAGATATCTTTTTTTATAGGAAGCAATTCTAATGTTTCATTTTTTTTGTAGTTAATTATTAACTCAGAGCCTGAATGTAAACCAAGTTTATTTCTTATATATTTAGGTATAACTACCTGTCCTTTCGATGAGACTACTACTCTGGCACTTTTACTCATAATACTAATATAGTAAGTTATCTAATCTTACTTTGTATATAAAACACAATTTATTATATGTCAATAAGTTTATAATGAGGTTACATCCTCTTTAATACGTTATCTTTCCTAATAAAGTGATGATATAATGCAGCTAGTATATGCAAAATAATTAGAGCAGTAAATAAGCAGCCTTTTTATGGATTTTTTTAAAGATTTTGGCAAATTGTAAATCTGGAGCAAAAGAATTTATAGTAAACAAACCATAAAAATCAATATGATGGTTTGATAAAATAGTCATTAGAAAGCCGCTTATCGGCATTAATAACATTAAAAGCTATAGCAAATTTATATTAATATTAACGGCTTTTTTTGCCAATGCGGCATATCTTTCGGTAGCAAAACTTAGCATTATAGAATTTCCATAAAAGCCTTATTATTACTAAAGATAAAACAACTATACCGGTTGCTTCATGTATCCCGTATAATTGCCATTTTAAAGGAAGTTCTATGAAATTATTCATTAAGAAACCGACAACGAGCATTACTATAACTATAATGCTCATGATCCAGTGAAAAAGTTTTGCAATTAAGCCGTAAGAAATTTTCAGTATTTGTAAGTAGCATGATAGTACTCCAATAAATTATTCTGAACTTACTTAATGTCATTTTCGCTCTTCTATGTTATTCCTGCGAAAGCAGGAATCTAAAAAACAATAAGAAATACTAAAATTATTAGTATTTTTAACTAGATCCCATGGACAAGCCACGGGGTGACACCGAGTCGCGGTATGACAGTTTCTTCTTAATTCCCAACTGCCGTATCTATAATCTTTTCTGCCTCTGTACCGCTAATTTTTTCTTTATCATTCAGAATGAGATTAGCATTTTTTAAGTCATCTCCTATATGTTCCGCTCTTCCTTTTAAAATCTTAGCTAAAAACTGCTCGGCAAGAGCGTAATATGAGATTCTATTACCGGGTTTTGCAAATCCATGACCTTCATCTTTGTAAAGTGCATAAACTACCGGTATATGCTTTGCTTGCATGCTGTTTACAATCTGTTCTGATTCTGCCTGCACGACTCTTACATCGTGAACACCTTGTGCTATAAATAAAGGCTTTTTGATATTATCAACAAAATTAATCGGTGATCTTTGTCTTAAAAACTCTTTTTCTTCTTCAGTATCCCAAGGTCCTATACGTGTTTTATATATACTTAACAATGGTGTCATATAAGGAGCTTTAGATTGCACATGAGTTAATAAATTAGATATACCGACAACGTCAACACCGCAAGCAAATACGTCAGGCGTCATGGTAAGACCTACAAGCGCTGCATAACCTCCATAGCTTCCGCCCATAATACAAACTTTGTCAGAATCAACTATATTATTCTTAATAGCCCAGTTAACACCATCAATTAAATCGGCGTGCATTTTACCGGCATATTCTAAATTACCGGCGTTTAAGAAATCTTTCCCAAAACCGGTAGAACCACGGTAATTTATACTTAAAACTGCGTAACCACGATTTGCAAGCCACTGATGCTCAGGATTATATCCCCAGCTATCACGTACCCACGGACCGCCGTGGACATTTAAAATTAGAGGTACTTTTCTATCGGGTATATTATTTTTATCGAGCTTTACATCATTTGGAAAAGTGATATAGCTAACTAAATCAAGTCCGTCACGTGACTTGATAATTATCGGTATCATCTTAGCAAGATTATATTGCTCAAGTTCTTTGCGATTAGTAAATAAAAACTCAGCTTTTTTATTTGCCCTATCATATTTATAATATTTCACCGGTGTATTATCAGCCATATAAGCAACGATCCAAGTTTTATCGTCTAGCGTCCTACTATTAATAATTAAATCACCGCGATCAATAGATTGCAAATATTTAATATCATCTTCAATATCTTTATCTAATATTTTATATGAGACTCTATCATAATCTATAGATACTGCTTGCGGAGTTTGCTTTGTGGGATGAACTGTAAATAAGCCAATATCGGCTTTTGCATCTTCGGCTAATATTTCTTCACTACCTGTAGCTAGTGTTATAGCTTTAAGTGCAGAGGTATTACGATTACGTCCCTCTAGCATATATAAAGTTTCACCGCTAGCATCAAAACCAAGTATGGAAGTGTTAAAAGAATCTTCCATTGATATCTTAGTAAATAACTTTGGTTCTCCGTCTTTTAATTCATAATATTCAACAGCTCCGTCTTTATCTAGTAAGCTACCGAATCTTAAATTTAAATTTTCATCGGTTACATAATCAGTAAATCTATCATTTTTATAAATCAGTTCTTTTTCTAGAGTATCTAGATTTAATTTGTAAATATCAAAATATTCAGGATTACGCTCATTTAAATATATTAATATCTCATTTGGCTTCTTATGACTTGCTCCGGCTATTTCGGCTTTAACTCCTTTTACGGGAGTAAGTAATTTTGTCTCTTTTGTCTCTATATTATAGCTATAAATTCGGTCATTTTCATCACCGTTAAAATCTTGGGTATATAAAATATTTTTATTATTATAAGCTTTAGCATAAGACCAAATACCGCGTCCTTTGTCATGGGTTATGGCTTCTGCTTTACTAATATCATCTGAGGGTGCTAGCCAAATGTTTAATACACCGTCTTTTGGTGCAACATATAGAATATATTTGCCGTCGTGGGTTAGAGAAACCCTTGCTTTATCAGGGTTACCGAATAAAACTTTTCTGGGGATTATTTGATTGTTATCTGTTATCGTTTGCGTTTGAAACATAAAAATACCGACACTTATTATTAATATAGTGCCTATAATATAGAAAATTTTACTCATTACTAATAGTTTGTTATTTAGTTTTGTAGTTTTTCGATGTCATTCCCGCTTCCGCGAACATGACATTCAGGTCATAAAATATAATTGCTACACTCTCTCAATATTGCTTAAAAACCAATCAACTTCTTTGGTATTAGCATTACGTGTAAATGTCCATTCTTCTTTTAAATCTTCGATTTTGTCAACTACATTTTTACCTTGAAATAGTAATTTAATAAATATGTTATTACCGAACATGTAAATTTCTGAATATTTTGCACTTAAAGCCGATGAGTCAAAAAAATCACCATAGGACGGTGTTATTTTTTCAAATTCTTCCAAGTATCTTTTATCTATCAGCTCAGATAATTCTTTAGCATCTTTTTTATAAGCAGCTTCTACAATCATTTGAAAAGCAGTTTTAGCATTATTTATGAATTTAACCGGATCAAAGGAGTAAAGGCGTTTATGGACTTGTGCCATTCCATCTACGACCGCAGTTATATTATGTTCCACTATTATATCTTTAAAAGCTTTAATATCTTGGGCTGTTGGAATATTTTTTTCTTCTTTATTAGATTTAACTGTACTGTAAGTTACGTCCTTAATAACCGGTTCGCCAAAATAAGATTTTTGCTTTGTCTGTTCCTCTTCTGAAGTAGAACCGAGAGTCGTAATTAATTTGTTGATAATGTAAAAGGCAATAACGGCAAAAATTAATAACTCTATTATTTGAGGAGACATTTTCTATTTATTTTTATTATAAAGATTATTCTTATATCTTAATATAAAAAAATAATCTTTTAAAGTTTTTTAATAAAAATAAGGATTTATTTTTATTTGAGTTATACTTAAAGTTTAAAAAATAACTAAAATATCTTGATTATTTTAATTATTATGATATTATAGTTTTGTAAATGATGTTTAAACTCCATCATTGCAAAACATTTATAGCCTTTAGTCCATTTATGCTAGGGGGTTGTTGTACTAAAGCTTAATTTTTAAGCGTTTTTAGTATAACGGATAATTATTGTTTTCAATGATTGAGTTTATCCCCTAGCACCCATCTATCTATTCACTTTGAATTGACGAATGAACTGGCGAGCTGGTAATTCAATTATATAATGCAAAATAGTAGCTATTATAACCGAAGTAGCAAATTTAAGCCATAAAGGAGTTGGATAAATCCAGTAATATGCTACAAAAAATTCTGTAGTTAAAGCAGAAAGGTATAAAGCATGTGAAATTTGACCTAGAAAATATGTTATTGGATTACCGTAAATAAGTTTACTTAATCCTGAATCATTAGATGTTCCAATAATTATTAAGGATGAGCCAACCCAACTGCAGGCCACCAAAGTGTTTCTGCATTAATTATAATAAAAATATAAGCAAAAACAGCAATTCCTACAAATATAATAATATCATAAATAATATAATTAAGTTTCAAAGATTTTATATGTTTTGTAATAAAAAATGTTATACAACCAAAAATAAATACACCTAAAAACATTATTAAGCTTTTACCGTAAGCAAATTGTACTCTTTATGTTACTAATATGGGTCTGCAGCCATTGAAAAGCATAAGGAGCAGAAATTATCCAATAAGATATAAATAACAAGATTATCAATAACTTAATGATTGATAATCTTTGCATCAATGATATTAAAAAAGGAAATAATTAATATGCAAACATTTCCGTACTTATTGAACATGAAGGTTGATTCCAAGATACTAAATCCGTGAATCCCCATGCTTGAATAAGGAACACATTAAGAAGAAAAGTATAAGAATTATCGGAGGGTGAAAGAATTTCTGGAAAAATCGACTCTGCATTAATACGCATAAAAGCATAAATAAATGTAAGGGATAAACTCTGGCAATACGTGCAAATAAAAAATTTTTATAACTTAACGGTATGCGTATATAATCTAGTATTATATACATAACATAAAATAAAGCCGGATAACACAAAAAATATTACGCCCCCCAAGACCGCCAAGTCTTGCTATATTCATTCCAATTGAGTTACCTGGCCAATTATGGTGTGTAAGAAGAATACCCATAATGCAGCATACCCGCGTAAACCTAGTTAATCCTTTTATTTCTTTTAAGTTATCTATTTTGTTATGCATATTGAAGTTATAACATTACTGATTAAAATATGGCATGATACAATAACCTAAATATTAAAACAATTTATTAATAATAATTTTTTTAATAAATTATTAGATTCTTATATTCAGAGATCTTTTAATAAGTGTGCCACTTTTATAGCATTATCAAATCCGTGATCGTAATGAAATCTTATATCAGGCGAGAATTTCATATTTATTTTATTAGTAATAAAATTTCTGATAGCATTTTTAGAATTATTTAATGCATCCATAATTTCATCTATTGTTAGTTTAGTATTAAAAGGCAAGAAATAACAATTAGCTATTTTGAGATCAGCAGTAATTATAACTTTCGTAATAGTGAGAGGACAATCAAAAAGTCTGCTATCCAGCATTTTGCCACGCCTTAGAATTTCTATTAATGCTTCATTTATAATGCTTGCTAATTTTTGTTGTCTATGAGAATTAGTTTTGGTTAATTTTTTCATGAGTTAAAATATATACAATTCTAAGGCATAATAGCATGCTTTTGCCAAACAACCAATACCTAAAAATTTTAGAAATTTTGTTTTAAAAAAACCGGAGAATAAGGAAATAAAGCTTCCCCAAAAAGAAAATGCCATTAAGAAAATTATAAATATCTCATATTTATAATATAGTTTTGTTAAATTTTTATGTCTTAAAATATTTTGTGCATTTTTGGAAGCATAAAAGATATTTAAAACTATTCTTCCAAAAATATAATTGACTGCATTACCGCTAAGAGAAGCACAAATAGCTACTAACAGTATTATTAACTATTATAGCCTCTGAACATTTTCATAGAATGAAATATTAATGCATTCTGAAAACCTATAACAAGATTTGAGACAAAAATATCAACAAATAATAAACTATATGCTTCAAATTGATTCATGAATGTAATATATTGAATTTTGATTAGGGGCATTAATCGTCATTGCGAGGAAAAACTGTAAGTTTTGACGAAGCAATCTCATGCCAAAATCCTGAGATTGCCACAACCCTTACTATCTAATACCAAAATAAAGTAACTGGCAATGAAAAAGCAAATTATTTATCCTGATTTTATAGCACGAATTTTTTCTACGGCACTTGATTTATCATTATTTGCCTTTATAGCAATCCCAATATCACAATTTTGTTCTTTTAATTTATTATGGTTGTTCTTTAATGATTATTTCCTTAGCAATAACATTAATCTTCATAATCCCAATGAAATGTTTAACTCGGTTATGAGTCAGGAATTTTATGAATATCTTAAAGCAGGCAATTTTAATAAATATATTTTGTTTAATATTTCAATTTTTGCTACTAATATATTAGTAATAGGCTCATATTTCATAACACTTTGGTATTATAAAGGTGCAACGCTTAGTAAAATGTTTTTACGTATGAAAATAGTAGATGCCGTAACATTAAATCGTCCGACTTTAAAGCAGTTAATTAAAAGATTTTTAGGGTATATGACTTTTCCTGTCGGTATTTTTTTCATACTTTTTTCTTCTAAAAAACAAGCATTACATGATAAAATAGCCGGAACCGTCGTTATTAAGTCTTAAATATACTCCTAAGTAATAGACGAAGTGTAATTTGGAAAAGAGCAAGGAGTCTATAAGGCGAGGAGCGGAGCGTATACTTAATAGGTGAGTACCGCAGTTCTTATAATACGACATAGCTCATTTTTCAAATTAAACGAGTATATTTATGAATGAAACAAATGATAATGATATAGATCAGCTAATTTATCTTTTTTCAAAATTACCCGGTCTTGGTAGTAGATCGGCAAGGCGTATAGCGCTTTACCTATTGCAAGATAAAGACGTAAGGTTAAAAAGCCTGATTAATAATCTTGTAGAGATAGATAAGAAAATAGTAAAATGCGAGATTTGCGGTAATATGGATACAGAAAATATTTGCCGTATTTGTTCTTCTGAATATAGAGATAAATCAATTATTGCTATTGTCGAAACTGTAGCTGAATTATGGGCAATGGAGCGTAGCGGTAATTTTAAAGGTTTATATCATGTACTCGGTCATAATTTATCGGCAGCTAGTAGACAAAACCCTAGCATACTTCGGTTACCTGAACTACTTAAAAGATGTTTTGCAGAAAATATTAAAGAAGTTATTATTGCTACTAATTCTACTTTAGAAGGTCAGACTACTGCTTACTTTATTACAGAATATTTAAAAGAGCATCCTGCTAAAATTTCTCGCCTTGCTAGCGGTATACCTATCGGAGGTGAACTTGATTATTTAGACGAGGGTACCGTATCTGCCGCTATTAACCTACGCCAACCTTTTGAGTAAAAATTAATAATTTTATTAAAATTATAGTGACTCTTAATGAAATTCTAGATGATGTTCGCCGGCGAATTTTATTACATCATTATGATTTCCTTGATGATCAAAATGTATCAGTAATTTACCTTGTTCGTTTGAATATAGTATATTTGTGAATAAACGCTGGTCACCATCAATTTTAATTTCAACTGCTTTTTTACCGATAAATTTAACGCCGTTGTCCCCCTGTTGTCTATATATTATATCTTTCTTTAAGGCATTTATAAATTTATCACATTGATTCTTATCTAATTTTTCTTGTAATTTTTCGCTAATTCTTCCATAACATTCAAGTCCTTGATATTTGCCTAAAGCAGTAGTGTTATTACTTGTAATTTCTCCTTCTTGATTAACTTTCCAATTGCTGTAACTAGGAATAACCTGCCCGATAGTATGAAGTAAATGTGCATTTTTTATTGATGTGATAATATTCATGAATTTCTATAGGATTTTGATTTTCATACTGCTCTAGCTCTTCTTTAAGTGATAATAAACCAATATATTTCTGTATCTTTTCGTGATCATTAGTTAGCCTTGCAGCTATGAGTCTATTCTCAATGGCTTCCTGATTTTTATTATCATATTGTAAAATTTCCTCAACTTTCTTTAACGCTAAGTCGTATTTCTTAATTGCGATTCAACAAGTGATAATCTTATTAATTTTTTCTATAGCTTGTGCTTGTGCAAAATTAAGGTTGCTAACAAGAGCTTCGATATGAATTTGGTTAATATATTCTTCAGGATTTAATAAAAATTCTATTACCTGGAAGATATTACTGAGATATGGAGTTATTTTTAGGTATTTTTTGTATAAATTGTTTAGCTAATTCATATTGTTTGGTATATAAGGCTGTTGTAGATAGTAATATAACACCACCAATAGAGTTGCTAATTGCGATTCACTCATCCTTTAGGTTTTCTTCATTCACAATTTTCTCAGCAGCAGAATATTGATTGTATTTGGCAATATATTGAAAACATCGAAACTGTTCTTTACTATCTTTAGATAAATTGTCTTGGTTAATTAGATTTAATTTAGCTTCAGTAATTTCAGCTAAATTAAAACTCATTGCTGTCAAAATTTTGATATTTGTAGGAACATTTTTGATTAAATTTTTTGTTTCTGTTGTCCTTTCGTTAAGTAAATAAATATTAAATAAGCTATAGATTGAATCGCTATCGTTTGGTTAATCCTTTAAAATGCGTAATAATTGCTCTTCGTCTAATGATAATTTTCCTGTATTATTATAGTCTACTGATAGATTATAACGGCAAAAATAGATGAATTTACTTTTCTGTTTTTGCTCATTGTTTACTAGATTCGCTAGTCGTGGTGCAAGTAATGTTATTATTTCATCATATTTTTTGGTAGCAAGCAATATTTCAGAAAAAGCGCTTAGAATAGCAAAATCTTCTATATTTGCTAATTGTTTAATAATATCAGGTTGAAATTCAGGTTTTACAAATAATAAAATTTCTGCAATAAAATTTAGATATTTTTGATACCATTCTCCTTGAGTTTTAAGTAAATTTAAAACTATAGGTGCTGATTTAAGTATATCTTTAGCTACTTCTTCCATTAATGAAATATTCTTGTCTACTACGGCTAAACGAAAAATATTTTCCTTAGCGATAAATTTATTGATAATCTTAGTGATAGGGTTAGAAGAATTGGAGCTAGGTTTGTATTCAAAAAATATTTCTACCTTAGAATTAACTCATGATTTTTAAGTTCTGCGTAACTGTAATTTTTTAATACACATTCCAATAGTTTTTTTGGGGTTTTTACCTCTTTTATCTTCTTAATTGCTAAATTAGCAAATTCTGAAGCTAATTTTGAATTTTTTATTTCTTCAATAATTCTTAAATAATTATTTTTTATATCAAAATCTTTAACTATTGCTGAGTACAATTCTATAGCTATATTTAAGGTAGTATTGCGAGTTTCAAGTGATAACCATAAAATATGGTTATTTTTAGAAAAGTTAATAGAAGACTTTTTTGATTTCATATATGATGCCTAGTTATTTTTAACAAGGCATTATACATTAGTTTAATTCTTAGTCAAAAAATTATTAATATTTTTTAATAATTACCCACCGAATTGCTCTTTAATAATTCTATCTTCCAGCGTATGGTTTTTATTAAAGAGCAGTTTGATAGGCTTATCCTTAGTAGATTTAACGGTAACATTTGTGATATTATTAAACTCCTGAAAGTCAGCAGTAGCATTTACCGGTCGTTTATTTGTATTAAGTATTTCAAATTTAATCGTAGCAGATGAAAGCAGTAAAGCACCGTGCCATCTACGCGGTCTAAACGAGCAGATAGGGGTTAGGCATAACATGTTTGACTCAAGCGGTAAAATAGGACCGCTGGCAGATAAATTATAAGCACTACTTCCGGCAGGTGTTGCAACTAAAGCTCCGTCTGCTACTAATTCGCTCATTCTCTCTATCCCGTTTACGTCTATTCTAAATTTAGCAGCTTGATTAGTTTTGCGAAATATAGATACTTCGTTAATAGCAAGTGCCGTATATATTTGACCGCTCGTATCTTCGACTTGCATAAGAAGAGGATTTAGGATAGAAACCGTACTTTCATGTATATTTTGTAATAAATTTTTGGTATCTAAAGAATTCATTAAAAAGCCGAGGCTTCCTAAATTAACTCCGTAAAAAGGTATATTAAGATGCATATAGCGGTGAATATTATGTAGTAATTCTCCATCCCCGCCTATTACGATAACGACCTCCGCTTCCTCTATTTTACAATAATTATAGAGTTTTTTTATTTCCTCTATAATAGCTAAATGTTTGGAATTTTGGTTATAAACCAATGCTATTTTATTTATATTCATTATATGAATTTCTTTTTTAATATATAGACGCTTAATTAATAATAAGTTATAAGAATAAACTAATAAAATAAATATTAAGTTAAATTATGTCATCATTCAACATCAAAAATCATAAAAATGATCTGCTATTTGTACCGCTAGGGGGATCTAATGAAATAGGTATGAATCTTAATCTTTATCATTATCAAGGTAAATGGTTAATGATTGATTGTGGTAGTGGTTTTGCCGATGATTATTTACCCGGTGTTGATATGATAATTGCTGATAGTAGTTTTATCGAGAAATATAAAAAAGATATAGTAGGTCTGATTTTAACTCATGCTCACGAGGATCATTTAGGTGGAGTCCAATATTTATGGAATAGCCTTAAATGTCCTATTTATACTACTACTTTTACAGCAAATTTTTTAAAAATTCGTTTAAATGAATATGATTTTGCTAAAAATATAAAAATTCATGAAGTAAAACCTGGTAGTAAAATAAATCTAGATCCTTTTTCCTTAGAGATGGTGCCACTGACTCACTCGGCTCCTGAAATGCAAGCAATTATGATCCGTACGGATGCAGGTAATATTTTGCATACGGGAGATTGGAAATTTGATAACGATCCGATACTTGGGAAAAAAGCCGATGAGGAGCTTTTAAAATCTTACGGAGATGAAGGGGTTCTTGCACTTGTTTGTGATTCAACTAACGTATTTAATAAAGGAAGCTCAGGTTCTGAGGGAGATGTTAGAAAAAGTTTAGTAGATATTATAGCCGGTTGTCCTCAAATGTTAGTAGTTTCAACCTTTGCCTCTAATTTAGCACGGCTTGATACAATAATTCATGCTGCAGGGCTTGCGGGTAGAAAAGTAGTCTTAATCGGTAGAAGTTTGCATCGTATGATGCTTGCTGCGCAGGAAAGCGGCTATTTGAAAGATATTGCTCCTCTAATTAGTGAACATGATGTTAGCAGATTTAGAAGAGAAGAATTATTAGTAATTGCTACCGGTTGTCAAGGTGAGCCTATGGCTGCCACTGCAAAACTGGCTAGTAATTCTCACCCTTCTATAAAGCTTGTTCCTAAGGATACAATGATTTTTTCTTCAAAAATTATTCCGGGTAATGAAAAGAAAATATTCAGGCTATTTAATATATTTGTTAAAGCCGGTGTAGAAGTTATTACCGAGCGAGACCATTTTGTACATGTTTCCGGACATCCATCTATTGATGAGCTACAAAAAATGTATTCTCTAATTAGACCGAATATTTGTATACCTGTTCACGGTGAGCCTGTACATATTCATGAACATGTTAAGTTTGCTAAGAAAAACGGCATAAAGCAGGCAGTGGAGGTTGAAAACGGTAGTGTAGTACTGCTTGAACCTAATAATGCAAAAGTAATTTCAAAGGTTGAAAACGGTTATTTAGCTGTTGACGGTAATTATTTGCTGCCCGTTGAATCTCCGATTTTCAAAGCTAGAAGACGTATGTGTGAGTCAGGTATCGTGGTAGCATCAGTAGTCATTAATAAAAAAGGACTGCTTGCTGCAAACCCAATGCTGTCTATGCCCGGGCTGCTTGATCCGAAAGAGGATATGGCATTAGTTAACCTCATTAAAAACGACATTAAAGCACTTGTTACCATTCAAAATAAACAGGCTAAAAAAGCATTGTCGGATGAACAAGTAATCGAGGCAATAAAAGGAACAATCCGTAAAACCTTAAAACAAGAAATTAATAAGTCACCCGTTATAATAGTAAATCTTGAGAAAGCTGTGGAGTAGTGAAATTGTTATTGTGAGTAGGTATTGTTTTATGGCTCGAGAAATTCGCTTGATGTCATTCCCGCCTTTGTGAGAATGACATAAACAAGCCAAGCAACGATACCTACAAACCTGCAAGTGACAAAGAAAAAATAAGCAAAATAAGCACATGAACAAATTTAAAAATATTGCGGTTTATGGGGGAGGGAGTTTCGGTACTAGCCTTGCTTCTTTAGCAGCACAAAACTATAATAACGTTACTTTGTTTTTACGTGCTGAGGCAATAGCAAAGGAAATTTTACACAACAAAACTAACGTAAAATATTTAGGGGATATTAAATTACCTGCTCATTTACAGGCTACTACAAACTTAGATATAATTAAGGATTTTGAACTAATTATTATTGCAGTGCCGTCTTACGCTTTTGATGACTCAATAAAATTATTAAAAACTCACAGCATTTCTAAAGACAATACTCTTCTAATTGCAACAAAAGGCTTTGCCCGTAATCCTACCGCATTATTTTCAGATAGGTTAAAAACTCTATTACCGCATAGCCCTACAGCGTTTTTTGCAGGTCCGAATCTAGCAAAAGAACTTGCTAAAAATTTACCTGCTTCGGCAAGTATTGCAAGTTTAGATATAGGTATAGCAAATAAAATAGCTTATAACCTAAGTTCAAAAATTTTTACTACTAATGTGTCAAGCGATATTGTAACATTACAGGTAGCAGGAGCTTTAAAAAATATTTTTGCTATTAAAAGCGGGATTGATTTAGCAAGAAAGCAGGGCGAAAATGCAAGAGCAACGCTTATAGTAGCTGCATTAAGAGAAATTGCTATTTTATCGAAAGCTTTAGGTGGTATGCAAAAAAATTCTGATATTTTACTAGAAGCGGGAGTAGTAGGCGATTTAGTGCTTACTTGTTATTCGTTAGGCTCACGTAATACAAAATTTGGTTATGAACTTGGAATTAGTAGTGATAAAAAGAAATTTTTACAGGAATATAAAGAGCTGGTAGAGGGAAGAGAAGCATTAAAATTAGTTTTGGATTTGATAAAAAAATATAATTTACATATGCCTATAATTTCCGAAGTAGCTTCGTGTATTATTCCTTATGTCATTCCTGCGAAAGCAAGAATTCAGAAAAAAGTATAAATACAGCAAATTTTTGAAATTAAAAGCTCGATTCATCTCGCTTTATGCTGAATTCCTGCTTTCGCAGGAATGACATATGACTTCACGCGAGCAATACCAATCAAGTATTACAGCAATCTCTTCATCTGTTCTTGCTCTAATTTTTCTTCTTTATATAGTTTGTTTAAAAATTCTTTATAAAAACCTATATATACAAGTTCCATTTCGGTATTTAATTTAGAAGATTCAAATATGATTACACATTCACCATCCTTGAAAGTAACCACTTTATCATTTTCTTCTTCTAAACTATATTTATCTTTTAAAATGTTATAAAACTCTTCAAATTTATTTTGATCTATAGTTAAAATAACGGCTTCTATTACATTAAAATCATTACATATCACTAAAGCTTTAGATATAGTTTTTGTATTTGGTTCTATATAATAATTATATCCTTGCCAATAATTAGGTTCTTTATTGATGATTTTGTATTTTTTTGTTGATCTATATTGGTAGTTTTATTTAATTCAAGCCCAAGTGGCATAGGATTAGAATAGATATTTAAACAAAAAAATATAATGAATAAGGATAATAGATTTTGCATAAGTAATATGAAAATTTCATATTAAATTAGACACCCTAAATAACATAAGATTTTTAAAGTTTCAATTAGAAATTTATTTTGGTCTGATGAAGTAAAAATCTTTACAAAATTTAGTGAAAAAAATAAAATCTCATATATTATAAGTAATTATATCTTTAGCTCATTACATGATAATCTTTAGTATAGTTTTTTTTAAAACCGTTTCGGTATTATTAAGTGTAGTAATAGGATTTTTAGCAGGTAAATATTCAAATGTTGAAAGAGATAGTATCTCTTCGTTACTATTCTATTTTATATCGCCTATAGTATTTTTTACGATACCTGCTAGTACAACCTTAACACTTGCGGCATTAAGCGTTACGGTCGTAACATTTGTAATTGCAACACTCTTATCGCTCTTTTCTTATTATTTTTTTGGTAAATTTTGGCAGGATCATACACGTAATATTATAGCTTTGTCTGCAGGTACGGCAAATGGCGGGTATTTTATGTTGCCTATAGCTGCAGCACTTTTTGATGATTATACATTAAGTATTTACATGATGGCTGTTATAGGAGTGAATATTTATGAATGTTCCGTCGGCTTTTACATTTGTATGAGGAGCTTTGCTAATACCACCGATAGTATATTAAAAGTAGTAAAATTACCGATTTTAAACGCTTTTTTCTTGGGATGTTTATTTAGTTTTTGTGGTTTTACTTTACCGGATTTTTTAGATGATTTTATATATAATATGAAAGGCTCTTTTTCAATACTCGGTATGGTGATGGTGGGTCTTGCTCTTTCGTCTCTACAAAAATTTGAAGTCGATATCAAATTTACTCTTGCTACTTTTGCTGCTAAATTTCTATTCTATCCTTTGGGAGTAGGGTTATTTATCATGTTTGATCATTTTGTAACAAAATGGTATAACAATGATTACTATAATGCCCTAAAACTACTTTCTACGGCACCACTCGCAGCAAATACTATAGTTATAGCAAATTTACAGAAATTTTACCCTGAAAAAGTTGCAGCTACTGTGTTTTTATCTTTGCTTTTTGTAGTTATATATATGCCGACCATGGTCAGTATATTTTTAAGTGACTTAAATTAATAACATGATGACAATGATTTTTTTAAAATTTATTCTAAATTGGTATTAATAGGTTCATATGAAAATTAATTCAATAAAAATTGGTCCCTATATTAATTTATTACCTCTTCAATATATACCGAAACATAAAATTTCTTATGTGGAATTCGGTGATCCTAAAAATAAAAATATAATAGTATGTGCTCACGGTTTAACTAGAAATGCTCATGATTTTGATAAAATAGCTAAAGAGTTGAGTAAAAATTATAGAGTAATTGCAATAAATTATCCCGGTCGCAGTGATAGCGAAAATTTTAAAAAAGCTAATCATTATAACTATACGACTTATATTAAAGATACGTTATTTTTTTTTAAAAGGCTAAATATCAAAAATCCTATTTGGCTTGGTACTTCAATGGGCGGTATTATAGGGATGGTACTTGCCAGTAAATATAAAAATATTTTTAAAGCCTTAATATTAAATGATATAGGGGCGTTTATTGATGCTGCTCCTGTAATTAAAATTGGAGGTTATGCTAAAAAAACTATACTCTTAGATGATTTGGCTAGTGCAAAAGAACATTTAAAACTTATTTATGCACAAAGCGGTATTAAAGATGAAGAAGATTGGGATTATTTAACAAAATATAGTGTAATTTCTACATTCGGCGGAAAATATAAAATGAATTATGATCCTGCTATAACAAAAGGAATGAAAAATGCTAGTAACCAGGAAGATATTAAACTATGGTCTGTATGGAATAAAATAAAATGTAGAATATTAGTAATTCATGGGATGAAATCTCAAATTTTAACAAAATCTACTATTAAAAAGATGAAAGAAACAAAAATTTTTGATCTTTATGAAATAAAATATGCCGGTCATGCTCCTTCTCTAATGAACCCTGAAGAAATTAACTATGTCAAATCTTGGTTAGAAAAGAAGTCTTAGATTGTGTGACCTTGTGTTGTACGAACGTTCAGGATGTCATTCCCGCGGAAGCGGGAATCCAGAAACAATAACCTTAATCTTGGTACAAAAATTACATATTTAATAAAATAAACATATAAAAAAACTGTTTTTTATATGTTTTTCTGGATTCCTGCTTTCGCATGAATGACATAGGCATCATTTAAATTAATAAATAATAATTATGAAAATTACTACTAAAGTACTAATAATAGGTTCAGGACCTGCGGGCTTAAGTGCTGCTATTTATACAGCTAGAGCTGCTTTAAAACCAATATTAATAAATGGTATGCAGCCAGGTGGGCAGCTTACAATTACCACCGATGTTGAGAACTATCCAGGATTTGCGGAAACGGTGCAAGGACCTTGGCTTATGGAGCAGATATCTATGCAGGCTAAAAATGTCGGTACGGAAATTGTTAGTGATTACGTAGAAAAGGTGGATTTATCAAAAAGACCTTTTAAAGTATTTACAGGAGCAGGAAATGAATATGACGCGGAGAGCATAATAATTTGTACCGGTGCGGAAGCAAAATGGCTTGGTATAGCTTCAGAGCAGAAATTTCGTGGTTTTGGTGTTTCGGCATGTGCTACTTGCGATGGTTTCTTTTTTAAGAATCAAGAAATAGTTGTAGTAGGGGGAGGAAATAGTGCAGTAGAAGAAGCTTTATACTTAACCAATCATGCTAGCAAAGTCACTATAGTGCATAGAAGAGATAGTTTTAGAGCTGAGAAAATATTACAGGATCGATTATTTAAAAATCCTAAAATATCAGTAATTTGGGATCATGTAGTAGATGAGATTGTAGGTAGCAATAAACCAAAATCCGTTACCGGAGTTAAAATTCAAAATGTTCACACCAAAGAGATTAGTTTATTGAATTGTAGCGGTGTATTTATAGCTATTGGGCATGCACCGAATACGGGGCTATTTACCGGACAAATTGTAATGGATGACGATAATTATATCATCACGAAGTCAGGCACTACTAGAACTAGTGTAGAAGGTGTTTTTGCTGCTGGTGACGTTCAGGATAAAATTTATAGACAAGCAGTAACTGCTGCAGGAACAGGTTGTATGGCGGCTCTTGAGGCTGAAAAATTTCTAAATAAATAATTTAGATTTTTTAGCTGTAAATTAACATATAAGTTAATAAAAAATTGTTGCATTCAGTAAGACACTTATTATAGTCATTGTGTATTAATTTAATTAGGTACAAATATAATGACTTGGAACATAATAAATATACCACCACAAAAACAAAATATTGATACATATCCATTACTTATGAAATTTTTAGTTGGATGAGGTAGTTTTAACATACAAAATTTAGAAATATTGAAAAATGCTAATTTAGAAATAGAGCTAGAAGAAGCCGCATTTTCACAAAAATTTTTAATATATTCTGCAATAAAATTTTACTTAAATCATTTTTATCAAAATAGCCAAAGTGAAAAATTTATAGAGCTAGAAATAACCGGAGTTAGATATGATCAAGTGATAAAGGCTCCTGATATTAGGTTAGCTACTGATAAGTCTACAACTACTAATATATTTAAAAATTTTACTTTTGACTCAATGTTACATCAGAATTGGATTTTTAATGGAGATAATTCAAATGGTTGGCTGTTAGCAAATATAAATCTTAATAAAGGCGGTTATTTAATAACTTAGAAAAAGTATTTCGCTCAGCTGTGATCTCTTTAGAGTCACAATTAATAAATCCTAAGAAAAAATATTACTCTGATATTTCATCTGAGATTGTTGAGTATGCACGGGGAAATGTTAAAGGAGTTAAAGGTAATTATTTAGAGCTATTCAAGAATTTAATAGCTTTTGGCAAAGAAGAAATAAGTCCCTCTGAGTTATGGGTTAAAATAGCTGAGGCTATAAAGGTAGGTAAAGTATCAAATTTATTGTGAGAAAATATTCTAGAAGACTTAAACAAGGCAAGTGTATTACTTTATTATAATATAACTGAAAAATCTGCTATATTATCTGACATTGGATATAAATTTCCTCAAGAAATATTGAATCTTATATTAAACGCAATAGCTCCTGAAGATATCATTAATATTATAAAACATGTTTAATTTGGAAAATATTTCTTATGATGTATTAGAAAGTCAAATGAGTGGTGAAGATTCGGGTATAAATAATTCATTATAAATATTTCTCTTGCTAGTATTGCCGTATAATTTTAAGATAAGTTTGTAACACTTTTCTCGAGCTATGTAACAACACCAATGTTTGCTCGCAATGACGATTTTAGTATCCACGCAGGTAATGAGAAATATATGAACTTACTTAAAAACATTACGGGAAAGAATTATATAAACGGTGAATTTATAGAGTTCGGGAAGCAAATATCCGTTATTAATCCTGCAACCTTAAAAGAAATTGCTACAGTTCCGAATTTGGGATTATCTGAGATTAATTCAGCGATTAATAATACGGTGACTAGTTTTTCTTTATGGTCACAAAGCTCATTTGAAGCGAGAATAGCGATTCTTAGAAGATGGTATAATTTAGTAATCGAAAATATTGAGGAGTTAAGTCATATATTAACCCTAGAGCAGGGTAAAGTACTTGCTGAATCAGAAAAAGAAATTTTATATGGAGCTTCTTTTATTGATTGGTATACATATGCTATACATAATATTCATTCGACTATCAAACCCGGTAATAGTAAAACTCATAAAATTGTTACGCAATATGAGCCTGTAGGACCGTCTGCTGCTATAACTCCTTGGAATTTTCCAAATGCAATGATTACTCGCAAGGTAGTACCTGCAATAGCTGCAGGTTGCAGCGTTATATTAAAACCGTCAAGTCTTACGCCTCTATCAGCTTTAGTACTTGCGAAATTTGCAGGCGATGCTGGTTTACCTGCCGGAGTATTTAATGTAATTACAGGTAGTTCAAATATTATAGGTAAGGCTTTTTGTGAAGATTTGAGGCTTCAGAAATTATCATTTACCGGCTCTACAAATGTCGGTAAAATTCTATATCAAAATGCCGCAAATACTCTAAAACGTTTATCTTTGGAACTTGGCGGCAATGCTCCTTTCATTATAACGGCAGATAATAATTTAGAGAAAGTAGTAAATGATTTAGTAATCGCTAAAACTAGAAATAGTGGACAGTCTTGTATTTCACCTAACAGAATATTTATAGAAGAATCTATATATGAAAAATTTATAGAAATTCTAAAGACTAAATTTACTAAGCTTAAGGTCGGTGACGGATTTGATAAGGAATCGGATGTAGGTCCGTTAATTAATTCTGCTGCCATAGAAAAAATACAAAAGTTACTCGCTGATGCACAAAGTAAAGGAGCTAAATTAATTTGCGGCGGTAAAGCTGTTGATAATTTTATTGAGCCTACTATTATTATTGACTGTTTGGATAATATGGATACCTTTAGAACAGAAATATTCGGTCCGGTAGTTGCTTGTTATAAATTTAAAGATTTGGATGAAGTAATAGAACGTGCAAATAATACCGAATACGGCTTGCAAGGATATGTATATTCAAATAATATATCCGTGGCACAAATGATAGCGTCTAAGCTTGATTTTGGTATGGTATCGATTAACGATCCGTTACCTGCAAATGCAAAAGCACCTTTTGCAGGACGTAAAGCTTCAGGTTTTGGAGTTGAAGGCTCATTTGAAGGGATATTTGAATATCTAAATACGAAATATATAAATTTACAGAATTAAGAATGCCCGCATGGTTCCTTTTATGTTATTCCTGCGAAAGCAGGAATCTAGTAAAGAATATAAAAAATATAATTCTTTGTAGCAGTATTAAGATTATTTTTTCTGGATTCCCGCTTTCGCGGGAATAACATAGAAAATATAATAATCTAAGTAATAAATAGTAAAAATTATGCTAGTGCTTGTAGATAATATTGAAGTACAAATTGAAAAAATTTATGAAGTATTTGATTTAATAGATAATGAAGGAGCTGATTTTTTGTTATGGGCAGTATCTGATTATCTTGCCGAGCTATTAGATCAATATAAAGAATCGTTAACAATTGAATATGTTGATCCATGCAACTAATTAAAAGGTTTGAAGAGCAAAATACTATAATACCCAAAATGCTTAATAATGCTTTAAGCAATATATTATTAATCCTTGAAGATGGATGTAAATCTGAAGAATCAGAACTAATAGAAAATATAATTAATAGTTTAAATACTCTTGATATGTTAGGAGGACATGCATAGTAATCTTCCAAAAATCTCAATAGTTTTACCGGTTTACAATAGAAAGAAGCTATTACCTTTTGCTATTGAGAGCTGCCTTAATCAAAGCTTTAAAGACTTTGAGCTTATTATTATTGATGATTGCTCAAAAGATAATAGCGTTATAGTAGCTAGGGCATATGCAGAGCAGGATGCACGTATTAAGGTAATAGTAAATGAGACCAATAAAAGATTACCGGCAAGTCTTAATATTGCTTTTAAAGAGGCCAAGGGGGAGTATTTTACTTGGACTTCAGATGATAATCTTTTCCATGAAAATGCTTTAGAAAAAATGGTTAAGATACTTGATAATTCACCTGAGATAGGGCTTGTATATACTGATTATACTTTGATCGATGACTACGGTAAAGTAGGAATAAGACTTTATCAAGAACCTCCTGAGTTTTTACCGATTAGAGATTGTGTCGGTGCATGTTTCTTATATAGAGCCGATTTAGCAAGGCAAGTAGGTGGATATAATGAAAATATGCAGTTAGTGGATGATTATGAATATTGGCTAAGGTTTGGGCTTGTTACGAAATTTGCTCATATACCGGAATCTTTATATTTCTACCGAGTACATGATCAAAGCTTAACAATAGAGCGTAAAGTAGAAGCAAAACAGGCAAAAAGAGTTTTAAAAGAATTATTTAAAGATCAATATATTATTCCTGCTGAGATTAAACCTATAAATGATTTATATAATTGGTTTATTGAAGATAGAAATTTAAGCTCTTATTTTAGGTTATTTAAAATAATTATTTGTAGTCCGATAATTACTATTTCGTATATTATTAAAAATCTAAGAAGAATAAGGTGATATTTTAATGCTTTAATGTCATTCCCGCGAAGGCAGGAATCTAGATAACTTTAATATTTATACAAAATACATATTATTGACAAAATAAACATATAAAAACAAGTTTTTATATGTTTTACTGGATTCCCGCTTTTGCGGATATGATATAGTAGAGCCATAGCACAATATCCTTAAAACAAATGCAAAATCAAGATTTCATACGTACATTAAATCCAGAGCAGCAAAAAGCAGTTCTTCACACTGAAGGACCGCTTTTATTGCTTGCAGGTGCAGGGACAGGTAAAACAAAGGTACTTACCTCAAGAATAGCTAATATTATTCACCAAAATTTAGTTTCACCTCAAAATATTCTAGCCGTTACTTTTACTAATAAAGCTGCTAAAGAAATGGCTGAAAGAGTTAATAGTCTAATTAATTGCTATGGTCTTAATATAGGCACTTTCCACTCAATGGCAGCTAGGATATTACGTGACCAGATTGAGCATTTAAATCTTGGTTTAAATAATAGATTTACTATTATTAGTCATGATGATCAATTAAAACTAGTGAAAGATATAGTAAAGCTAAAAGATATTGATACTAAAAAATATGCTCCTAAATTAATACATATCATAATTTCTAGATGGAAAGATCAAGGATTATTACCAACTAAACTATCAGTATCAGATACTAATTTACCGCTGCAGAGGATTGCAAAACTTGTATACGAAGAATATCAGAAAAATTTACTTATTTCTAATGTTTTAGATTTTGGAGATTTGCTACTTTATAATAATGAGCTTTTTATTAAAAACCCTGAAATACTAAGATATTACCAAGAAAAATATCGATATATTTTAATCGATGAATATCAAGACACTAACGTTGTCCAGTATTTATGGGCAAGAATGCTCGCAAGTTTATATAAAAATATTTGCTGTGTAGGGGATGATGATCAATCTATTTATGGTTGGCGAGGAGCAGAAGTCGGGAATATATTACGTTTTGAAAAAGATTTTGCAGGCGCAACAATTATTAAATTAGAGCAGAATTATAGATCAACTTTGCCAATACTTGCTGCTGCTTCCAATGTTATCAATAATAATAAAAACCGTCACGGTAAAACGTTATGGACGGATAGGGAAAGCGGTGAAAAGATAAAAATTATCTCTTGTTGGAGTGATAAAGAAGAAGCAAGATATATAGCCGGTGAAATAGATAAGTTAGTGCGAGAAAACCGGTATAATGCCGGCAATATTGCAATATTAGTACGAGCCGGGTTTCAAACAAGAAGTTTTGAGGAAGCATTTATAAATAGTGCTATGCCTTATAAAATTATAGGCGGTTTGCGGTTCTATGAACGTATGGAAATAAGAGACGTGCTTGCTTATATCCGTATATCTTTGAATCAAAATGACAATCTAGCACTTGAGCGTATTATAAATGTGCCGAAAAGGGCAATAGGTGCAGCTAGCTTAAATAAAATTAGAGTCTATGCACTTGAGCGAAATATTTCTAATTTCGCAGCCATTAAAGAAATGCTAGAAATAGGTGAGATTAAAACAAAATCATATGAAACTCTAAAAGATTTGGTTACTAAAATCGATAATTGGTACGAAAGATTTAGTATAGATGCTCCAATAAACGTAGTTAAAGCAATACTTGATGATTCCGGTTATCTTGAAATGCTTCAAGAAGAAAAAACCGAAGAAGCATTCGGTAGAATCGAAAATATTAACGAAATGCTTAGAGCTATTGCTGAATTTAACGATGTTCATGATTTTATCGAACATTCAAGCTTAGTTATGGAAAATGAAGTGCTTGAAACCAATTACGGTGGTTCTGTTACTATAATGACCCTGCACGCAGCTAAAGGGCTTGAGTTTGACGTGGTATTTTTACCGGGCTGGGAAGAGGGTGTATTTCCGTCTCAAAGATCTCTAGATGAAGACGGCGAAAAAGGCTTAGAGGAAGAACGCCGCATTGCCTATGTCGGCATTACGAGAGCCAAAAAAGACCTCTACATTACTCATGCTGAAAGCAGAAAAATATTTTATGAAATAGTCCGTTCTTACCCTTCAAGGTTCATAACCGAAATCCCTGATGAAATTACGCTCAGGACCTCTTCTATGAAAAAATATAATTCTTTTTATAAGTTTTAATTAATTTTCATTCATAAATTTTAAATTGGTTTGTATTCTTTAACTAATTATTATCTAATTTAATTAATAATAATTAATAGAGGAAGTGATATGGTAGAGGAAGTGATATGGCTAAAGATGCTAATAAACCTGAAGGAAATCGTCAGGCTCCATTAAGTACAGAAGAATTATATAATAAATTTTTAGACAATATAAGTAGTATTGATAGTAAATTTAATACTCAAATTAAATTTTTTAAAGATACTTCTGCTCCTCTTAATTATGTTGCCACTACTAGACAAAATATTTTTACTGCAATAGAATCACAGTTTGCTCCTTTTAGTACTAATTATTTACCAAATGATGTAGTTCAATCTTTAACTGACACTATATATAACACTCATGATGAAGTAACTAAATTAATTTCGTCGGAAGAGGAAAAAGGAAAATATAGCGTTGCAAATGCTAAAAATGCAGCTGCTTTAAAAGGTTTTGCCATAGATTTAAGTGAATCTCAAGTAAAGCAGATGAACGACGAAAAACGTAATGGCTTAAGCGAAGATGAAGTGATGGATATTAAAAAAACATTAGAAAAAGCTATGTTAGAATTAGCTAACCAAAAAATATCTAAAGAACAATATAGAGAGAAATTAATAGATAAAGCATTAGATAACCTTAGAGAAAATGTTTCAGAAACAACATTAGGTAACTACAGAAAATTTCTTACTAAAAATACTACCCCTAAGCTTGACAAACAAGAGTAAATTAATGATCCAAAACAAGTAGAAGCATTAACACAAGCAGCATTAAAGATAGCTGAATTTTTTAAAACTACTTTTCAAACAAATGAAAAAGAAGCAAAAGCTTTATCGTCTATTAATGAGTTAGGAGTAAATGAGCATAATATAATTAAAACTTTATTACCAGCGATAAGTAAACTACCGCCTGAAAAAATGATAGAGCAAGGTAAAGAAATTATCAAGAATTTTGCCCCATTACTTAAGAGCAGCAATCCTGCACTTGTTAACGGTACTAAAAGAGTATTAGCAGAGTGAAATCCTGAATATTTAACGGAACACGGATAGGGAGAAAGTATAGCATTAGAATTACAAAGAGTAACCAAACCTAAGCTATGGCAAAGAATAGTAGCAGTTTTTACCGGTACGGATTATGCTCAAAAAAATATAGATAAAGCATTTGCAAACTTTGAAAAAAGTAATAGTCTATATATAGAAACGAAAAATTTGTTGGAAGAACTACAAAGAGAAAAACAAGTACCAAATATTGTAAAGCAAAATAAAACAATACCCCAAGGCTATAAGTCTTCTATATCAATCCCTATATCTCACGTTGAAAACCTTAATAAAAGTAGAGAGAGTGGGCAACAGTCAGGGCATAGTAAGTAGTGATTTATATGATAATATAGTTGCGAATTTTTAAAAAGTTTGATAATTTTTAGTTCATTATATCAAATAACTTAATAATGAGTATTATATGGCAGAGATTATAACTAATATAGAAGATGATACTATTAAAAAACGATGAAGTGACTGAGATATTGGCTGCAGTAAAAGGTAAAATAGTTGATATAAAAAACGTAGATAGTAGATTAGATACTTTGAATAAAAATATTATTACTCCCGATCCTATTCAACAATATTTACAACCTGAATAATATATCACTAGTACGCTTGAAGTACTTGCCAGTAAAATTATTAGTGAAATTGTAGAAAATAAAGATATACAAAAATTAGTAGATAACTTGCATATCAATTTAGGACAAGATACAAAACTAATACCTAGTGCAGCAGATAAGCTAAAGTTTGATGTTGCAAGGGCTGAAGCAGCACTTAAGGGTTTTGTACTTCCTCTAAATAAAGGAGGACCTTTTGATGAATTATCATTGATAGGTATAGAAGATGAAGAAGAAATCTTTGCCAATCCTATAAGAGCAACTAAAGAAGCATTAATAGCCGTAAGCGGAAAATCTATACCCAAAGAGCAATATGCACAGGCTGTAAAGATCAAGCTATAGAAATCTTAAAACAAGATCCTAAAAACACTCCAGACAAACTTGAGAAATATGAAAAATTTATTATTCAAGGAGATAAAAAACAGAAATTTAATGAAGATAGTAAGCAGTTTATCCCAAGAGTAAATCAATTATTTCAAGTGGAATTTAAGGAATTACAAAAGGCAGCCACTTATACGGTGCAGCAGATTAGTAATAGATTAGAAAAAAATAATAAAATTAGTAAGCAATTAGAACAAACTATTATACTTACTAACTCATCAGGCATAAAGAATCCTGAAATAATAAGGGAATTAAATAAGTTAGATTCTACTTATCTAACTGAGAATAGTACTAAAAGAGCCACTGAATTAAAAGATATTAATGATAGAGGTACTGCTTTATGGGAAAAATTTAAGCAGATACTTACAGGTAGAAACTATTTGGAAGAAAGATTAGGAAAAGTTGTAGATAAATATATTACTCTGAGTGATGGATATGTAGTGAAGACAATTAATGATAAAATCTTTTCAAACGCTTTAACAAATCCTGAAATTACTGCTGGTCTAACAAAATTTTTAAATGAAAATAAAGATAAGGTAGCAACTAATCCTGAATTTAAAAATTTAATTCCTGTTATGGGTGAGCCTATTATAGTTCAACCGCAACAAGTTAATAATTTTAATTTAGCGGAACTTAGAAAAATCAATCCAATAGCATTTGATAAAACCATATTTGAAGATTCAATAAAACTAAGAAGTTCTAATGTAAAACCTCCGCAAATCACTCCTAATACTTCTACCAAAAATCAAGAAGCAGTAAGAAGAAAGGGTTAAATTTTAATATAACTTCATCATTGTGAGAAGGCTTTGTTACATTGCTTCTATGTCATTCCCGCGAAAGCGGGAATCTAGATTTTTTATTGTTACCCCGTGGCTTGACCACGGGGTCTTGCATCACCAGCTAAGTCCTAAGATACCGCGATCAAGTCGCGGGATGACATTAAAGGTTACTAGATTGCTGCTTTCGCAGAAATGATATCAGAACATAAAGATTTAGGTGAGATGCTTAAATACTCCTCTTTCCATAATTCATTATAAAGAATAGGATCGATATTACCGCCTGAGATTAGTACTAGTAATTTTTGAGGTTTGGATTGTGTTTTTAAAAAATTTACCACTGAAACCATATTTATACTACTTGACGGCTCGCACATTACTTTAAGTAAATGAGTAAGCCACGCCGTCCAGTAATATATTTCATATTCTTCTGCTAAATAAAAATCATCAAGTTTTTTCAGATATTCAAATGTACGAGCTGATATACTCAAGGTTTTAAGACCGTCCGCAATAGTATTCGGAGCATAGTTAAATCTATATGTTTTATTATCTTTAACAGATAAATAAGCATCATTGGCATTTAAAGGTTCTGAACCTATTAACAAGCTTGTCGGTGATATTAATTCCTTGGCAAGATATGCGCCGGAAATTAAACCGCCGCCGCCGCAAGAGGCAAAAATAGCATCAGGACTAAAACCTAGCTGCTGTAATGCTTCATAGCATAACGTGCCTGCTCCTGCTATTGTAGAATCACTATCGGAAGGATGCATATAGTAAAATCCTTGCTTTTCATCTTCTTTTGCTTTTTCTTCCGCTTCTTGTCGAGTATATGTATATATAACT
>NZ_AWXL01000012.1:0-44992 GCF_000485845.1 Rickettsia gravesii BWI-1
TATATATAACTTCACCGCCATAATAAAGAGCTGCTTGCTGTTTTACTTTTGAAGTATTTAACGGTAAATAAATCCTTGTTTTAATACCGAATAATTTACTCGCATAAGCAAGACCGATTCCATGGTTACCCGTACTATAACCGACTATTTTATCAGGTAATTTTCCTTGCTCTTTTAATTCTAATAAATGATTTAACACGCCTCTAACTTTAAATGCACCAGTTTTTTGTAATGATTCAACCTTAAAAAAAATCTCATGACCGAGCATCTCATTTAAGCTTTCAGAGTGAACGATCGGAGTTAAATGTAGATATTGTTTTATTCTATTATGTGCGGCTGCTACATTTTGAGGAGGTTGTAGTAATAAATTCATAAATATAATTAATAATGGTAGCTTGAAATCAGGTTGATACTATATTATATAGTTAATAATTAGAAATTTTAAAAGGTTTTAATTGATGAATAAAAAATCCCTTCCGTTAATAGCACTGAGAGATATGGTAGTATTCCCGGGAGTAATTGCTCCTATTTTTGTGGGTAGGCAAAAATCGCTGCAAGCACTTGCTCATACTACCATTTCCGAGGAAGATAATAGTAAATATATTTTAGTAACTTTACAGAAAAAATTTGATCAAGACAACCCTAGTACACACGAACTTTATAACACAGCTATACTTGCCAAGATTATCCAAATAGTGAAGTTGCCTAATAATACGGCAAAAATCTTAATAGAAGCAGTAGCAAGAGTAAAGCTAAGCAATATCAAAGGCGAGGAAGCTTTTGAAGCAAATTACGAAATTATTCCGGATGAAGAAATATTTGACGTTAATAACATGCGTTCACTCGTTGATAATGCAGTACAACTATTTAGTAAATATGCGATTAATGATAAGAAAGTTAATGCAGAAATTATTGAAACTATCAATAAAGAAATAAGTAATAGCACTAATTTCATAGATATTATAAATATATTAGCCTCACATTTGATAACTTCACTTGAGGCAAAGCAGCATTTATTAGAAGAAACTAGTCCTTTTAAGCGTATCACTACGGTTATTAGTACGCTTACTTCCAATATAGTAAATTCAGAAACCGAGCAGGCATTGCAGCAAAGAGTAAGAAAGCAAATCGAAAAAACGCAGCGTGATTATTATCTGCACGAACAAATGAAAGCTATTCAAAAAGAGCTTGATGAAGATAAATCAGAACTTGCCGATATTGAGAAAAAAATTAAAAGTTTAAAATTATCAAAAGAAGCAAAAGAAAAAGCTGAGGCTGAACTTAAGAAACTTCGTACCATGAACCAAATGTCAGCGGAGTCGGGAGTAACGCGTAACTATCTTGAGACATTGCTTAGCCTGCCTTGGGGTAAGTATGATAGTAGCAAAATAGATATTAACCAAGCAGAGAAAGTTTTAAATCGTGACCATTTTGGACTCGAAAAAGTTAAAGAACGAATTATAGAATATTTAGCGGTATTACAGCGTTCAAGTAAAATTAGAGGACCTATATTATGTTTAATAGGTCCGCCAGGGGTCGGTAAAACTTCACTTGTAAAATCTATTGCCGAAGGAATGGGCAGAAAATATACTAAACTTGCGCTCGGCGGTGTTAGAGACGAAGCAGAAATCAGAGGGCATAGAAAAACTTACCTTGGATCAATGCCCGGTAAAATTTTAGGTCAACTTAAGAAAGTTAAGACTAGTAATCCTGTAATGCTGCTTGATGAAATCGATAAAATGAATTCTGATTTTAGAGGTGATCCGGCATCCGCTTTGCTTGAGGTATTAGACCCTGAGCAGAATAGTCACTTTGTTGATCATTATCTAGAAGTAGAATATGATCTATCAAATGTAATATTTATTGCTACTGCTAACTCTCATGATTTACCTAGAGCTTTAAGTGATAGAATGGAAAAAATATATATTTCCGGTTATGTAGAGGAAGCAAAGCTCCAAATTGCCAGAAATTATTTAGTTCCAAAACAATTTAAAATGCATAAAATCAAAAAAGATGAAATTACTATATCCGAGATGGCAATTTTGGATTTAATTAGATATTATACCAAGGAATCAGGTGTAAGAGCTTTAGAGCGTGAAATAGGAGCCTTAACTAGAAAAGCATTAAAGCAGATTTTAGCAGATAAAAGTGTTAAGCATATCGCCATAGATAGTAATAATCTTGAAGAATTTTTAGGAGCTAAGAAATATAATTTCGGGCTTGCCGAGAAAGAAGATCAAATAGGAAGTACTACGGGACTTGCTTACACTGAAGTAGGCGGAGAGCTTTTAACTATAGAGGCTTTAGCATTTCCAGGGAAAGGTGAAATAAAGACCACCGGAAAACTCGGTGATGTTATGAAAGAATCGGCAATGGCTGCCTATAGTTGTTTTAGAAGCAGAGCAACAAATTTGGGATTAAAGTACGACAATTATAAAGATTTTGATATTCACATTCACGTGCCGGCCGGAGCTACTCCAAAAGATGGACCGTCTGCCGGCTGTGCTTTGTTTACGACTATTGTTTCGTTGATGACTAAAATACCCGTACATCGTACTGTAGCAATGACCGGTGAAATTACTTTAAGAGGCAATGTTTTACCTATAGGTGGTCTTAAAGAGAAGTTACTTGCTGCAAGTAGGGGAGGTATTAAAACCGTGTTGATTCCTGAAGAGAATGTCAAAGATTTGAAAGATATACCGCCGAATATAAAAGAAAGCCTAGAAATTATATCTGTATCAAATATTGATCAAGTACTTAAGCATGCTTTGGTAGGAACACTGATAAATAAATAGAGATTTGTTAATAGTCAAAATATCATATATTAAATTAATGTAAGCTATAGTAAAGTAATTCTTTTTGACTTTTCAATCAAAATGCGATTTTTCTTGCTTAATTCCTGACTATCTTGAACTCGCCTATTATTATAGGCTTTCTTCCTTACGCCTGTCACTAAATTGGGCTGAATTGACTATATTGTTGCGTGGATCAATTTCACCTCTGTCAATCCCGTGGCTTGACCACGGGATCCAGTTAAAAATACTAATAATTTTAGTATTTTTTATTGTTTTTATGGATCCCGTGGGGGTGACACAGTAATACTGCTACTACTGCGGCAGCTACTCAAAGCGGCTTATCCGAGGTAGTAAAATCCATGCCTACAATAAAAGACAAAACAGCTTAGTTTATCTTTCTGCTTTCCAATTTTCATTGAGAAATTTCTTTAACTTAATTCTAAATACAGTCGTCAATTCATCCTGTCTAAAGCTTTCTGAATCTAGCTCTATCTGCTTCTATTTTGTTGTTGTAAAAAAGTTGCTACAAATTATTAATTAAATGTATTGGAGTTAATATTAATGAAAGAATCAAAAATATTAAGAAAATTTTTAGCAACGGCATCATTATGCAGAACATTATTCACTAGCTCTAATACTGCAGGAGCAACAATTCCTAATCTCGGTAGCGTAAGCTTGAGTACCGGTGCCGGTCTTGTAGGAGGAGTATTTAATAGCGGCAATATTATTCAAATAGCGGTTGGAGGGCTTGGAATTAAAATATCGGCAGATAAAGCAAATGCTGTTATTGGCGGGATAAATACATTAATAGCACTACCTGCTTTTGGTGGGGTTGAGGTAAGTCAAAATGTATCAATAGGTGCTCTTAGTGTAACAGTAGGTCTTATTCCTAATTTCGGTCCTCTTAAATTTATTAATAATAATGTTACGTCAATTATTACCGGAGTCGGTAATCAAATATTTAGTAATATAGATTTCGCCGGTAAGAATTCTACTTTACAAATTAATAACGGTTTAAATATTACAACTCAGATAGATAATACGGTAGCTGGCAATAACGGTACAATAACATTTGCAGGTACGGGTACTATATCAAATCACATAGGTCTAACTAACTCTCTTTCCGGAATAAATGTAGGAAACGGGGAAGCGCAGATTTATATGCCCGGAGCAGGTAATATTACAATTAATGCTGCAAATATAAATCTTACTAACAATAACTCTATACTTACTCTTTTTGACGGTAATATAACAACGTTAACGGGTAATATAAATAATACTAAGTAATACGTCTGTACTTAATTTAGATGACGACATAACGGTTACGGGTAATATAAATGGTGCTAACGGAGTAAGCGGTATATTAAATTGTATAGGAAATGCTACACTTAACGGAAATATAAATAATTTAAATATACTTCAGTGTAATGGAGATAACGGTAAGGTTCTTGATTTACAAGGTAATACTACGGTAAATAGTATTGTTTTTGCAGATAGTGTTTTAGCTTCGGGAACTATAAGTGTTAACGGTCTATGATCCAAGTGCCGGAGATATAGGTAATATTAGAATAGCAGATAATACGACATATACAATAGATGCAGCAAATGGGAATGTAAATTTGCTAAATAACGGTGGACCTTATACTATAGGGCAGGATAATACTCATCGCCTTAAGAATTTCATATTAAACGGAGCAGGTGATGTCGTAGTCGATAATACGGTATTTACGAAGTTACTTAGTATGAATAGCAGGTAACATTTAACTAAGCTTTAGATCTAGGAGCGGGTGGTAACATATTATCTAGAGCAGATGGTGAGTTAATAGTAAATGGTGTGATCGGTTCAGTTACGATCTCTGCAAATAACCAAGGAACACTGACAATACAAAGCGGTAATGTTAACGGTACGATTGGAGCAGCTTAAAACTCGTAAATATCGGAGCAAATCCCATTACGTTCTCAGCTAATGTATTTGCTCCCGTAGCTTTAAATAAGAATGGCTCTATCTTAGCTTTAGCAGATGGGGTTACGCTAACCGGAGCAGTGACAACTACTGCCGGAAACGGAAGCGGTAAGTTAATATTTGCAGGTGATGGAACGGTAACAGGTAGCGTAGGAGCAAATGGAGCAGTACTTAGCACCGGCGGTGTAGGCGGTACATTGAATTTTATAGGTGACGGTAATGTAACTCAAAATATAGGTACGGATGCTGCAAATAGCCCTGCTAATATAAATATCCCTAACTTTACTTAATTCAGTAATATCCATTGCGGCAATTAATTTTTGTGTTTCAGCGGTATTTTCTTTCTGTATAGTTCTTATTAATTCTTGATTTGAGGGTTGCAACCATCTAAACATAATTATTTTCTTATTAAATTCTATAAATTTTAATATTTTATTAAAAATGAGCTTATAGATAGAATTATAATAAGAAGTTTTAAGAAAATAATAGAAATTTAACTAAAAGTGTGAATAAATGAGTTGAGGCTGCTTTAAGGAATATACAAAGTTAGTTTTTATAATATTTAAAATTCGGATTTAAAAGAGTTTAATATAACAATTAAAACAAAAGGCGAATAAGAGGAGCATATGAATTTTTTAGAAAACAACGGAAAATCCCGAAACCCTGAAAGGGCTTGGCGAGAGTGACGGGACTCGAACCCGCGACCTTCTGCGTGACAGGCAGATGCTCTAACCAACTGAGCTACACCCCCTTATGTACTCTTCTGCTTTTAAGAATTGCTCTTTCATTTTATCAAGGATTGCATCCTCATCTATTAAGTATAGGCTGCGGGTGCTCACCTCTCAAAATAAAATTCAATTCTTGAAATCATTTGAATATACATAAAAGATAACAATGTATATAACAATTCTTCTATTTCTGCAAGAGTAAAATATCGTATTTTATCAAAAAATATACAGAACTTAACGTTTAGATTTTATAGCTTATTCCTAATATTATAATTACTAGATATCTCTATTAATCCAAATTAGTCACTACTAGTTGAAGCTTTGAAAATTATTATACTTTTTAAGGACTTTGTTAAAAAAGAAAAACCTATTGGTTACATTTATATTAACAAAATCTTACTTTATTAATAATTATTAGAGGTTTTATATGACTAAACCATATGTCATTAAATTAACTACTCCTTTTGAGCGAACTTTATAATCCTATACCCGATATTGCTCTTAGAAGTGCTATTATTATGCAGGCAATAATAGATGCAACTAATACTTCTACCAAGAAAGAGGCAACAAAAGCAGAATATAACGCTAAAAAATAGCTTTTTGAAAATAATGAAAATTTTAATGCTACCTGCTTAGAAATCGGCATTGAGCCTAATTATGTAAGAAAGACTGCTAAAAAACTAATTAAATCGCAACAGAATAAGGATAAGCGTTCTAAACTCTACGGCTAAAGTTTAAAAAAATTAATTTGTAATAAAACTTGAAATTGCTCTAAATATAAATTAATTGTATAGGTGTTACTTAGTAACGCTTATATATTAATTATTTCAGATTATAAAGGTTATTTATGATTATTTCAGTTTCAGGTCAACATATTTCTATCGGTAATAATTTACAAGAATATTCAAGAGAGAGGGCTACGCAAGTTGTTAAAAAATATTTTACCGATATAATAAATATAGATATACATTTTTCAAAAGAGGGAATTAACTTTAAATGTGATATTATAGTAAAATATGGCCCAGGTAAACATAATATAGTCAAAAGTAATGATAGTTGTAGCGATATATATGTAGCTTTTGATAAAGCTATGTCAAAACTAGAAAAACAGCTTAGAAAATATAAATCAAAATTCACAAATCATCATGCGGGTAAAGTAAAAATATCAGAAATTGCTTACGAAGGTACCAAATATATTATTAATCCGCAATCTGATAGTGAAACCTCTAACGCCAAAGATAATGATAATCCGGCAATTATCGCTGAAAAGCCTGTAGAAATATTAAAATTATCAGTAAAAGAAGCGGTAATGAAAATGGATTTAGAAGATTTACCCGCAGTAGTATTTAAAAATATAAATAATGATCGTATCAATATAGTTTATTATCGTAAAGACGGTAATATTTCTTGGGTAGATTATAATTAATGCTCATTATCCCTTACAAAGGAGTTACGCCAAGAATCGATAAAAGTGCATATATTGCCGAAAGCAGCTCTTTAATAGGAGATGTTGAAATAGGTAGTAATTCAAGCATTTGGTTTAATACGGTTCTTAGAGGCGACGTTGAATCGATAAAAATAGGAAATAATACTAACGTACAAGATGGTAGTGTAATTCATACTTCAAGATTTAACGGACCGGTAGAAATAGGCGATAATATAACTATCGGTCATCTCTCTCTTATTCATGCCTGTACAATACATAATAATGCTTTTATCGGTATGAGTGCTACGATAATGGATTATGCAGTAATAGAAGAATATGCTTTTATTGCTGCAGGAAGTCTTATCCCACCAAAGAAGATAATTAAATCTCAAGAATTATGGATGGGATCCCCTGCAAAATTTGTTAGATATTTAACCGATCAAGATTTGGAATATATGCAAGATAATGTAAGAAATTATGTAGAACTTGCAAATGTTTATAAGATACTCGTTTAATTTGAAAAATTGACGTCGTCTATCTACTTTTCACTTATCAAGAGTATATAAGGAATCCTTAAATGCCTTAACCGTATTTTTAAGTAAAAACGCAATAGTCATCGGTCCGATACCGCCTGGGACGGGAGTAATATATTTTACTTTAGGCTGAACATTTTCAAAATCAACATCACCGATAATTTTATTGCTGCTAATTCTATTAATGCCTACATCTATTACTATAGATTCAGGATTAAAATATTCTGCAGTTAATTTTAAAGGTGAGCCTATTGCAGCAACGACAATATCGGCTTTAGAAGTAATAGAGCTTAAATTGTGTGTCTTAGAATGACAAATAGTAACGCTGCAATTTTCTTTTAACAGTAAAGCACTTAAAGGTTTTCCTACTATATTTGAGCGTCCAATAATTACAACGTTTTTACCGGTTAAATTAGGTTCGTATTTTTTTATAACTGCAAGACAACCAAGAGCAGTGCAGGAAATAAAGCCTTGACTAATCCCGCTATGTAAGTAACCGACATTTAAAGGGTGGAAACCATCGATATCTTTAGAAGGTGATACTGCCGATAAAATTTTATTTTTATCTATGGAGCTTGGCAAAGGAAGCTGAACTATAATTCCTGAAATCTCGTTATCAAGGTTTAACTCATTGATTTTTGATATTAAATCATTAGTATGAATAGTAGTAGATAGATTTACTAATAAAGTATAAATTCCTATTTTATGTGCATTTTTTATTTTGTTTCCTACATAAATAATGCTTGCCGGATTATTGCCTACTAGGATTATAGCAAGTTTCGGTGAAGCGTTGGTTTGGCTTGTAAGTTCTTGAATTTCTAGCTTTAAGTCCGCTAGTATCTCATTGGCTAATGCTTTACAGTCAATTATATTATTCACTCTTATTTTTGTCTCCGTTCAGTTTTAACGTTATTGCAAGGAAATTACGTAAGTAATTGACGAAGCAATCTCAGGAGTTTGTTATTGTTTCATGAGATTGTCACGCTCTCTACAGTTGCTCGCAATGATGATCTCTTTATTTAGTAACACTCTTACTTCTTTTCCCTGTATTTGGTAGTAGAATACTCAAAATGTAGAGCCTTGCCGTCAAATACTTTACTATAAGCATGATGAAGACTGCTTGCCGCTTCAGCAAAACCCGTAAGAATCAGCTTACGCTTACCGACATAATGCGCAATATCGCCAATGGCGTAAATACCTTCTATATTAGTTTGATAATAGGAAGAGTCTACTTCAATATGGTGAAGCTTAACATTTAAACCCCAATTTGCTAAGCGACCTAAATCTTGTTTTAAACCAAAAAAAGGTAGTAATATATTGGCATCCAATTTGCGAGTATTATTTTGTAAATCTTTAACTATAACCGATTGAAGTTCACTATTATTACCATCTAAAGCATTTAATTGATAACCGGTTACTAACTCGATTTTATCGGTTTCTGCAATATGTCTTAATTGCCTTACGCTTTCAGGAGCTGCCGTAAATGTATCCCGCCTATGTACTAAATATATTTTATTTGCAATATCTGAAAGAGAAATAGCCCAGTCAACAGCCGAATCCCCGCCGCCTGCTATAACTATATTTTTACCCGCAAATTTGCTTTTATCATTGATGAAATAAAAAACCGACTTGCTTTCAAAATCTTCAATATTCGCAAGGGGCGGTTTGTTTGGACCGAATGAACCTGCTCCTGCTGCAATAATAATAACTTTGCTTTTAATAAGAGTGTTTTTTGAGGTTTTAATTTCAAAAAAATCATCTTGTTTATTTAGCTCTATAGCTTGCTGATTTAAATGATATATAGGGTTAAAAGGAGCTGCTTGAAGTTCTAACTGTTTTATTAGCTCTTCTGCTGCAATTTTAGGATATGCCGGTATATCGTAAATAGGCTTTTCAGGATATAGGGTAATACACTGACCGCCGATAACTTCTTGTGTATCAATAACATGACATTTCATGCCAAGCATTCCTGCTTGAAAAACTGCAAATAATCCAATCGGACCAGCACCTATTATTACAACATCAGTATTATACATACTTTTTATATTTAAATTTTAAAAAGGATTTTATTGGATATTGAGGAAATAATCAATGATTATGTGAGTATATTTATAGAAATCCAACATTTTCGTAGGGGGATTTTTAAAAACTGTCGGATATTATACTAGACGAGATGCATTTAAAGGTTGTGCTGCATTCCACTTTTCTTCTACTGGTTCTAATATATCCGCTTTTATCTTGGCTTTGTTTTTTAGCATACCAAATAATGAGATTTTTTTAGTATTTATAGGTAATATTTGTGCTACTTCCCTATCTCTTTTGGTAATTATAATAGATTCTTTATCTGTTTGTAATTTTTCTATTATTGCAAGGCAATGAGATTTAAATTGACTGATTGCTATTTTAATAGTCATTTAATAACCTGCAAAAAATAAAAGTATTATTATACTATAATAGTCAAATAAAGTGGTCAATTATATTTCTATTTATAGCTAATTTGGGTTATATTCATTATATTTTAATGTAAAAAATAAAATTTAAAGAAAAACCAAAACAAATTCTGTGGGAAAAATATCATCAGTTCATATTTAAATATCACCATTTCTTAAACTAGCATTGTAAAATCGTTAAACTTTGTAAAAGATTAATAATAGAAATTAATTATTTTTATTATAAATTATGAAAATTAAGATTCTACGAAATATTGTCGGTTTTATTATCTTAACTATAAGTACGGGCAATAAGTTTTGCCTCCTCCGCTAATGCTTTTTTCCTTGTTAGTGCGACGGTTTTACCGTCTTGTATAGTTACGGCTACTCCTTTAGCTTTCGGTACGTATGTTCCAACTGCCGATGCTCTGCAAACAAATAAAATTATAATAAAGTGTACTTTAGGTACTAATTATACTGTTTCATTAAATGCCGGTACTGCATCTGCTGCTACAACTAGTACCCGTAAAATGACTGATCTTGTTAACATTACTAGTTATTTACCTTATAATCTTTACTCCAATGCAGGGAGAACGCAGAATTGGGGAAATCAATCAAGTGACTGGGTAATTGGAACAGGACTAGATCAAACGATCACAATATACAGCAAAATACCTCAAGGAGCAAATGTTCCTTCTGATACTTATAATGATACAATTACAGTAACCGTGGCATATTGATATTATGAAAAAATATTTTTTAAGATTTCTACCTATCCTATCTATACTCTTGACTTTTAATTCTTTTGCCAGTGTCACTATCGTACCTGTCAATATAGAGGTAAACAAAGGTAATAGAATAGCAACTATGACGGTGCAAAATAATGATTATGCACCTAAAAAGTTTCAATTAATTCTTTTAAAGCGTAAATATAAAAATGGTATAGAAGAATATGAAGAAACTAAAGATTGAGTAGTGGCAACTCCGGTAACATTTACCTTACCTGATGGTAAAATACAATTGATACGGGTAGCTTTAAAAAACACACAGAATTATTCTACTAAAGCAAAAGACTATAGAATTTTTATAAAAGAATTACCTCGTAGAGTGAAGTTAGAAAATAGTGTTACCTCTACCGTAGATCTTGTTGTTCAGCATAGTATACTTATAACAATATCAGGTTAAAAATCTTTAAAACTAAATAAATTAAAGCAATGTGCTTTTTAAATAATAATATCGGTTTTTATAGGTATTATTTTTTTATACCGGTGAGTTTTGCAGATGGAGTTATCTCTGAATCTCTTGGCGATATTTTGCCTTGAATCGCAGCGGATACAAACGTATATGAGGATCAGGAGTTAGAGTTATTGCCCCAATTACCTCTAGCAGTAGAATTTGAGAATAGCGCTAATGAAATTGCGGGTGAGAGTGAATTGATTGTTTCGTTAAAAGTTAATTATACCGAAACCGATATATTGCCGACTATAGTGCAAAACGCTCAAGGTCATTATTTAATTCCTCTTGAAGATATAGAACATTTTGATGTTCAAGAAGATTATCTTAAGCAGGGTTTAGTGAATTATCATGATACTGCATATATTAATTTAGATTTGCTTGAGGGTACTAAATATGATTTAAACTTTGAGAATTTAGATTTAAATATTACTTTTCCAGCGGAAAAAATGCAACCTCAATCATTTGATGCTTCGGGTGATCCTATGAAGAACGTCGATACTAAACTTATTAGTGGGGTATATTTAAACTATGATGTGACTCTTAGTGCAAATGATGATATTAATTATTTAGCTGGAGTAGAGGAACTCAATTATTTCACTGAAAACGGTGTATATAGTTATAGTTTCTTATTTCAAACTGAAGCCGTTAAATCAAGTTTTTCTAAAATCACAAATACCACAAAAAACCAAAATAAATTTACACGTTTAGACACAAATTGGACATATGAGAATGTGGATAAGATGACTAATTGGCAGATAGGGGATAACATAACTAAAGCGTCTTCTTGGTCTAATTCAACTAGATTTGCCGGTATTCAGTATGCTACTAATTTTGCAGTTAGACCGAATTTAGTTACTTATCCGTTACTGGATTTTAGAGAGAAATCAGAACTTCCAAGCAGTATAGAGATGTTTTCAAATAGTATACCTATATATAATGCTAAAGCTCATATGGGGGATTTTGATATAACCAATATTCCGGTTATCACCGGTAGAGGTGATTTAATAGTTAAAACGCAAGATATAATCGGTAAAGTTCAGGCAATTACTATTCCTTATTATGCATCACCGAGTTTATTACGTCCCGGGCTTTCACATTTCTCTTATGAAGCAGGTTTTCAAAGACAAGATTTTACTATATATAGCAATGCTTATAAATATTTAGTTCTAAATACTGATTATATGCTTGGTATGAATGATTATTTAACAAGTGGCGGACATTTTGAATTTTTAAAAAATAATGGAGCAGTAGGGGTAATTAATAATTTAAAAATCGGGAATTTTGGCATTATAGGCATTTCAGCTGCAAATAATATCAAAAATTTCGGTCGCTCTCAAAGAATTAATTGCGGCTATACTTATGAATCGGAATATTTTGATATTAATAGTAATTATCAGGACGTATATAACTATCCCGATAAAATTTTCTCAAGTTTAAATTATCAGATTTCAGCTAGCTGCGGTAATACCGATTTTGGTAATATAAGTGTTAATTTTTTGTCTTTTGTCGTAAATAACACAATACAAAAAGGTAAACGCTCAAATATATTATCATCAACTTATCAAAGAAATATTACTAAAAAAGGTTTCTTAAGTTTTACTATAGGTACCGATTTAAACAGTAAACGTAAAAATAATTTTGCCTATATACCATTTAACTTAAATTTAGATTCCAATAAAAGTATTTCATTGACCGATTTATATCAAAATAAATATCATACAAAGCAACTTGGTGTTTCCTCGCCGATTACTTCAAATATGGGACGGGGATATAATGCTAACCTGATCAAAGCTAAAGCTACAAATTACAATGTACAAGTTGACCGTAACGGTAAAAATAATGATATTGGAATTTATCTGCAGAAAAATGATACCGAAATAATGAAACAGTTTAATATCAAAGGAAGAATTTTCTCTATTGATAAAAGCTATTATGCGACAAGACCGATTAACGGAGGTCTTGCTTTGATTAAAGTAAATAGTTTAAAGAATGTCGGGGTTTATAATAATAATCTATTAGCGGGTGATACCGATGATAAAGGTAAAATGCTTATACCTAACTTAACACCGTATGTTCCTTCCGAAATAAGACTAGACGATGAAAATCTACCTCTTAATACAGAATTTGAAGAAATTGCTTTGAAAATTGCTCCAAAAATAAAATCAGCGGTATTATTATTAATATTAAAATAATTAAAAGCATTGAAATGACAGTATTTGATAGTAATAAACATTTTATTCCATTTGATAGCACAGTGAGTATTGAAGGTTTAGATGAAAAAATATTTGTAGGCTATGACGGTAAGATATATATTAATGATATTAAAGATCTTGAAGTATTAAACGGTTCTATTTGTGACGAGAATGAGGAAAATAATAAATGCTGTCATTTTAGCGTACCGGTTAATAGAGATTTAAATGACCCTGTAATTGATTTAGGCGAAGCAATATGTAAATGAAGACTTTATTGTTACTCTTGTGTGGACTTAAAAATGCTCCGTTGTCATACCGTGGCTTGACCACGGTATGACAAATTCTTTTTAAGCAATGTCAAGAAATCAGTAATAATATTATTAATCAACATGATTATATCAGGAAATGCTATGGCGTTACTTGCAATGTGTAATCCGTCAGTTCCAACCGTAAACTTCGGTAGTTTTAATGTCGGTGCCGTTAGCATAACTTCCGTTACTGCTTCAGTTACTTGTAGTGCTTTATTATCACTACTTGTTAGCTATACCGTAACTTTTAGTACGGGAGCTGCTAATATTTATAACCCAAGAAATATGATTAATGGAGTACGTAAGCTGAATTATAATTTGTATAAAGATGCCGGTTTTACTCAAATCCTCGGTAACGGTACTAGTAGTACTGTAACATTTATCGATAGCTATACAATAGGTCTTGAACCGGTCACAAAAAACTATACCGTATATGCACGCTTGCCGTCACAACCTCTTGCTACTGCTGGCACGTTTCAAGACACTATTACCATAACCCAGCCATAGCTATATAATAAAAAATCTTTAAAATCAAAATTCTTCAGCCTAGGTTCTAACTTTGTTGCTTGTATGGATTGACTCCTAGGGTGCTAGACATTGCTGTCCGGTATTATGAAGCTGTATTTTGATTATAATATCAAAAATAATTTAAGTTTTATATTACTATAACTACATTTAGTATTTTGTAGTTACTTAATATTTTTAACTTAAATAAAGGTCGAATTTATGAAAAATGAAGAACAACACAATCAACCAACTCCAAAACATGGTCGAATAATATTCCCGCTTTACACAATGGGAAAAGTTTGTGTAGATAAGAAGCTAATAGATGAAGAGTGGAAACTTAACGAATTTGAAACAGGGAAAGGGAGTGATGAGCGTTTTGGAAATGATGTTGCAAGGGAACCGCTACCACTAGATGGGCATATTCTTAATGGTGGGCGTACAGATGATACAGATTGGGTAAATGCTAATAATGAAGAAATAAGAGCGGAATTAAAAGATCCAACGTTTAACTGGATAAACTGTGCTATACCATTAGAGGGTGAGAAAAAACTTACAATAGAATGGGATTGTACTGCGTCACATAAAACTCGTGGTTATATAGTGCAAATGACAAAGGCAGAGTTTACCTTTGAAAATAGATTGAAACACGATGATTTAGAAGAAATTTATAGTGAACTTTCTGATAAATTTCCTTACTGGGATCATACATTAGCTCCTTCTAAAATGATTGAAGTAACTTTTCCAGATAGAGAGCCAGGATATTATGTTGTAGAAGTTGATTGGATAGTAGCCGACACACCACGTTTGTTGTATCGTTTATTGTTGAATATAAGGATGAGGTTACACCGCTAGGTCTTAATACGAATGATGGAGAATGTTTTTAACGTTATTCCCGCATAGATGGTCTTGTTGCATGGATCGGTTTGCTTTCTGTTACGCTGTGACTTGATCGTGAGATGACAGAGATGGAATCGATCCTTAAACTTATGTATCTACACGAAAATGTAACCGGGAACCACGCAACGTTGCCTTACTTCCGCAAGATAAGACTGCTTGTGCCTTAAGAAAGCATAATATTTGTAAAAACTATTCTATATAGTAATCAAGAGTGATTTGTGTCAAGTCAAAAATCTAAAAAAAAATAAATATTTATATTGAATAAATTATTATTCTCGTGTCTACTTAGGTGAAGATTCTATACACTGAATATGGTGTCATTTTTTCACAATAAGCATTATAAATAACGCCTACAACCCCATAGTACCTATAATGAACACGCTTAAAAAAAATAAATTTCAAATAACTATAAACAACAACCATAACAATTTACTTACTCCTTTCGGTAAAGCTATTCTGCGAGATCGATATCTTATGAAAGGTGAGGATTTTCAAGATTTATTTGCAAGAGTTTCTAGTTATTATGCCGAAAATAAACAGCATGCTCAGAAGTTATATGAATATATGAGTAAAATGTGGTTTATGCCAGCAACACCAATCTTAAGTAACGGCGGAACGGATAGGGGACTTCCTATTTCATGCTTCTTGAATGAGACCGATGATAGCTTAGACGATATAGTAAATTTATGGACAGAAAATGTTTGGCTTGCTGCACGCGGTGGCGGGATTGGCAGTTATTGGGGTAATGTTCGTGCTATTAATGAAGAGATTCGTGATAAAGGTCATTCATCCGGTATTATACCATTTATTAAAGTAATGGATTCTATGACTCTTGCTATTTCGCAAGGTTCTATTAGACGAGGTTCATCGGCTGTATATTTGCCTATTAATCACCCTGAAATTGAAGAATTTATCGATATAAGACGTCCGACAGGTGGGGATGTTAACCGTAAAGCTCTTAATATTCATCACGGTATAGCTATAACCGATGAATTTATGAAAGCAGTTGAAAACAATACGGATTTTGACCTTGTGAGTCCTGCTACCAAAAAAGTCGTAAATAAAGTTAGAGCAAGAGATTTATGGGTTAAGTTATTAACTACTAGAATAGAAACAGGTGAGCCTTACTTGTTATTTATCGATAGTGTTAATAAATCTATCCCTGAGCATCATAAAAAATTAAGGCTTCAAGTTAAAATGTCTAATCTTTGTAGCGAAATTACATTGCCGACGGGAATTGACCATTTAGGAAAGTCAAGAACTGCTGTTTGCTGCCTTTCCTCTTTAAATTTAGAGTATTACGAAGAGTGGAAAGATGATAAAGAATTTATCCATTCTATTATGTTGTTCCTTGATAATGTTTTAGAAGACTTTATTAATAAAGCACCGGATACTATGGCAAGAGCTAAATATTCAGCTTTACGTGAGCGAAGCGTTGGACTTGGCGTAATGGGCTTCCACTCATTTTTGCAAATGAAAAAAGTACCGATAGAATCGGTTATGGCAAAAGTTTGGAATAAAAAAATATTTGAATATATATCTGCTGAAACTGATAAAGCCTCAATAGAAATCGGTAAAGAAAAAGGAGCATGTCCTGATGCTCTAGATGCAGGAAGTAATGAACGATTTAGCAATAAAACCGCAATAGCACCTACCGCCTCAATTTCGGTAATAGCAGGTAATGCCTCACCCGGAATAGAGCCGTTTGCCGCTAATAGCTTTGTACAAAAGACTTTAACCGGTTCTTTTAACGTGCGTAACAAACATTTAGAAAAGTTATTAGAGGAGAAAGGATTTAATAATGATCAAGTTTGGTCTTCGATTGCAACACATGAAGGATCAGTACAACATTTAACATTTTTATCCGAAGAAGAAAAACAAGTTTTCAAAACCGCTTACGAAATTGATCAGAATTGGCTAATTGAACTGGCAAGCGATCGTACTCCTTACATTACGCAAGCACAATCTTTAAACATCTTTTTACCAGGGAATGTTAGTAAGAAATATTTAAATAATATTCATTTTAAAGCCTGGACAAAAGGAGTAAAAAGTTTATATTATTGTAGATCGACATCAATACAGCGAGCCGATAAGGTCTCGCATGACGTATTAAAGGCCGATTTTAAAGATTTAGAGGAACAAAACGATAAGTTAGCAGAAGCCGGTAACTACGAAGAATGCTTAGCTTGTCAGTAGGTATAATATAACTATGCAAAGATATTTAGACCCAACAAATGATGTAGCATTTAAAAAATTGTTTACGGATAAAACAAGGTGACTAAGCTTTCAAAAGAAGAAATAGAAAAATTAAAAGAAGAAAAATTATGTCACTACTTGATGCAAGTCCAATTTATAAACCGTTTTCATATCCATGGGCATATGAAGCTTGGCACACTCAACAAAAAATTCATTGGCTACCAGAAGAAATACCACTTGCCGACGATGTTAAAGATTGGAAATATAACTTAACTCCAGGGGAAAAACATCTATTAACACAAATATTTCGTTTTTTTACACAGGCAGATATTGAAGTGAATAATTGCTATATGAAGCATTATTCACGAGTATTTAAACCGACTGAAATATTAATGATGTTATCGGCATTTTCTAATATGGAAACGGTACATATCGCAGCATATTCACATTTACTTGATACGGTAGGTATGCCGGAAGTAGAATATTCAGCATTTCTTAAATATAAGGAAATGAAAGACAAGTATGATTATATGCAGCAATTCGGAGTGGATGCCAAAGAAGATATAGCAACTACACTCGCAGTATTTGGAGCTTTTACTGAAGGATTACAGCTCTTTGCTTCTTTTGCGATCATGCTTAATTTCCCTCGTTTTAATAAAATGAAAGGTATGGGACAGATTATTGCTTGGTCAGTGCGTGATGAAACACTTCATACTAACTCAATTATTACTCTGTTTAAGACTTTTGTAAGAGAAAACCCTGAAGTTTGGACGGAAACTTTACGTAAACGTATTTATGAAGCTTGTACGACTATTGTGCATTTTGAAGATGCCTTTATTGAACTTGCTTTTGAAGTTGGCGGTATTGAGGGATTAACGGCATATGAAGTAAGACAATATATTCGTTATATTGCCGACCGTCGTTTAATGCAGCTAGGACTCAAAGATGTATATTTGGTAAATCATAACCCCCTTCCTTGGCTTGATGAAATGCTAAACGGAGTCGAACATACGAACTTTTTTGAAAATAGAGCAACTGAATATTCAAAAGCAGCGACTACCGGTTCATGGGAAGAAGTATTCACTGAGATGGACGCCAAAAGCGGAGGCTAAATAATATACTCAGATAGAACTTGAAAAATTGGTAGCCATGTCTTTGTAAGTCCTCGGATGCTGAACATGTTGTGTCGAAGTATACATATTAACAACAACAATAACAAAAAATTAAAAATACCTGATCTTTATTTTTAAAAATTTTTTAAAATAGATTTAGAATATTTAAAAATTTCGAGTAATTTTATGGCTGTTATAAATAATAAACACTATCAAAAAGTTGTAGAAAAAGTTTTATCTTCTTCTAAAGCTAATAAAGTACTAAAGAGTGCAATTAAGGACTTATCATCTTCAAAGAGTATAAGCTTAAGAACGATGTTACTCGGAGCAAGATTTATTTTAACTAATCCTGTAAATACTTATAATCTTGTTAAGCTTGCTAACTCTTCTAAGATATATCTTGATCCGGAATTTCAAAAATCACTTCTTGAAAGATCTCCAATATGGGAATTTTTAAAAAAACATTCGGATGATTTGCCTAAAATAGGTCAAATCTTAGCAAATGCGGGCTTTAGAGAATTTCAAGATAAGAGTGCTTTAGATGAAAAGGGACTCAAAATACTAAAAGAATGTTTTAAAAATGAACAAGTACTTAAAAAACTTCAAGAAATTGCAGTTGAAGTAAAGCAAGAGCTACCGGACTGGAATAAAGTGACTTCTAGAACTTTAGATATGCTAGTTACCGATAAAAACTTCCAAAAATTCTTTAACGAAAAGAGTGAAGATATTACGAAATACATACGTACAGGAGCAACTGAAATACTTCCAAGCGATTATATAAAAACTTTTGATGATATATTACAAAAACCCGAAAAGAAAAATTTATTAAAAATATTTAATGAACATCCTGATTTTAAGCAAGCACTGGCTAAAAATATAAACAATCCTAATACTCTAAAAAGATTTAATAAGTTATCTCCTGAAAAACAAATAATTATTGAAAATTTCTTAGAAGAAGCAAAAGAACAAGCTAAACCTTTCTTAAAAGAACATTTTGAAACCTACAAAATTGATCTTAAAATTTTAGATATTATTCCTACTTTATTAAATAAAATACCTGAGACAAAAGAGATTTTTGATACTCTTAATGCTCCAAATCAAGGTGTAATGATATCTCTTGAGAAATCCTTAGAAATGGTAGCTGGTGATGATAAATTAAAAAGTTTTTTTGCTAATAATAAAACAATCTTACCAAATGTTGCTTTAGGTATTATTGAAAATACTCCTAGCGTACAAAGCATAACAAAAGAATATAATTTTGATAAACAAATGCTTAGTATTGTAGGCGAAGTTATGTCAAAACCGGAAATTGCTCATGAGATTATTGCAGACTTAAATAAAGGCGATTATATAAGTTTAACCGGTAATATAATCTCCGCCCTTAATGATCCTTCATTTAAATTAAAAGATATATTAGTAGAGCAAAGTAAAGAAAGTCTATTTGATAATTTAATTACAGGAGTTTTAGAACAAGATGCAAAAAATAGCCAAACTATAAAACAACAACTTATAAATTATGGTCTGGAAGCGAGTGATGTTACAAAGCTAACGAGCATAATGCCTATATTACTTGATAAATCTGAATCATTAAAAAAGGTTTTTCGCGATTTTATTAAAGGTGATTATACGGGCATGGCAAAAGAGTTAATAGCTTTAACTAAAGATAATCCTGAAATTAAAAAATATTTAAGCAATAATAGAGAAATATTTGCAAGTATTTTAGATAAAACTTTAGTAGAAATACCAGGTATAAATAACCTTGATAAGAAAGAATTATATAATGTACTTCCATCAATGTTAAACCATCCTAATGAATTAGTTAAAGTTATAGAAGAGGTTGAAAAAAGTAATTATCGTGGGGCTGCTAGTGCTATATATAATCTAGTTCAAAAAACAAATTATTTGGAAGGGCAATTGCCGAATATTATAAAAGCAGGTTTTAGCTATGCTACTGAAAAAGTAAAAGATGTATTTAGTCCATCACAAGATTTTAAAGATAAAACTATAGATGAAATTACTCTTAGAAATAATTTACATAAAATACAAAATGGAAAATTCAGCTTAGAGGGAGCTATATTAGTAGGTAATTTATCTAATATCGACTTCTCAGGCGTATCATTAAAAAATGCAGATTTAACTAAAGTAACTTCTTTAAAAGATTGTAATTTTAAAAATATTAATTTAGCAGAGGCTAAATTACCTGATAATTTAATGCTACTTACTGATACTTATAATCTTGATAAGGTTATCCCTCCTTTAGTACCTAAACTAATTAAAGAACAACAAGCAAAATTAATTGATAAGGCAATTGATAAAGTATTTTTACAAATACAAGCTGAAGGAAAAAGAAATGTACTTAGTAAAAAAAATTTTGCTCAACAAGTAAAAAGATTATATGAAGAAAATCAAACGATTAAAGACTATATTATAGAAAAACTAAATTCACTACCTATGAATATGGTTACTAACCTAGCTACTCCTCAAACAAATCAATATAAACATATTACAAATCATGTAAATTCTCCATTACAAATATTGAACCCTTTATATGAAAATATTGCAAATAAACAAAATATTAAGAGTAATTTATTGGCAAATATTTTAAGCGAGAAAATATCACAAAAACTTTTTGATAAAGGTAATAATAGAGGTGAAGATTTTTACATGATGAATCAGATGCTAAAATCTATCGTTTCTGAATATTCTAAAGAAAATCCTGATAATATAAATAATTTTTTAGAGCCAAAAAATCTAGAAAAGTTAGCAAGTAATATTGCCTCTACTTTAAATTCTAAATCTAAATATACTGGGGTAGGCACTATTACCGGTGGGATTTATTTACCAAAAGAAATCTTCAATGAACAGTTAAAAGATAACTTTAAAAATGAGTTTGAAAATATTAAAAAATTAAATGTTTTAAAAGAAGCAAAAAATATAGTTTCAAATTTAGATAGTAAAATGCATATAGTAGATTATCACGATAAATCACATACTTACGCATCATTACCTACAAAAAGTAAACAAATACACAGATAACTCCATAAATCTTAGATCAAATTGATTGAATTACCATATTATGTAATATAAATTAAAATATTTAAGTAGTACTTAATTTATTTCTTTGAATCAATTTTAAGATAATTTAATATTTATGTAATTAAATATATTTCATTATTTTTATGGCAGTTACAAATTCCATTAAAGATATTAAATTAAAGAATTTTAATAAAACTGTTAAAAAGACATTATCTTCTCCTGATGCAGACAAGGCATTGACAAGCTTTATTTATGACCTTGCATCTCCAAAGAAAAAAATATTACCAGTTAATATAGGAGCATTATTAAAAGGTGCGAAGTTTGCCTTCACTAATCCCGTAAATAGTTATAATCTTGTTAAACTTGCAAGCCTCTCTGATATATATCTTGATTCAAAGTTTCAAAAATCTGTTCTTGAAAAATTCGAAATATAGGATTTTCTAAAAAAGCATGCCGATGATTTACCAAAAATAGGACAAATCTTAGTAAAAGCAGGTTTTAGAGAATTTCAAGAAGGTAGTTTTCTAGATCACAAGGGTCTTACAACATTAAAAGAATGTTTTAAAAATGATGCTGTACTTAAAAGCCTTCAAGAAATTGCACTTGAGATAAAGCAAGAAGTACCGGACTATAATAAAATAACTTCTAAAACATTAGAAATGTTATCCACGGATAAAAATTGCTTAAAATTTTTTAATGAAAAAGGTAACGATATTGTGAATTACATAACTGAAATACTTCCAAGCGACTATATAAAAGCTTTTGATAATATATTACAAACACCTCAAAGTAATGATACATATGCAAAAGTTATAAAAATATTTAATGAACATCCTGAGTTTAAACAAGAGCTGGCTGAAAATATAAACAATCCTAATGCTCTAAAAAGGTTTAATAAATTATCTTCTGAAAAATAAATAATTATAGCAGGTTTCTTAATAGAAACTAAAGAACAAGCTAAACCTTTCTTAAAAAGAATATTTTGAAAGCTATAAAGTTGATCCGAGTATTGTAGATACTATTCCTACTTTATTAAATAAAATGCCTGAAACAACAAAGATTTTTGATACTCTGAATGCAAATCAAGGAGTAATGGTGGTTCTTGAGAAATCTTTAGAAATGGTAGCAGGTGACGATAAATTAAAAAGTTTTTTTGCTGATAATAAAACAGTCTTACCAGATATTGCCTCAGTTATTATTGAAAATACTCCGAATATACAAAGCATGATGGAAGAATATAATTTTGATAAACTAATGCTTAGTATAGTAGGTGAAGTTATGTCAAAACCGGAAATTGTACATGCTATTATTACAGATATAAATAAAGGCGATGATATGACCGTAACAAGCCGTGTAATTACTGCTTTTAACGAACCTTCATTTAAGTTAAAATATATTAGTAGAGCAAAGTAAAGAGGGTTTATTCGATAATTTAATTAAAGGCGTTTTAGAGCAAGATGAAAAAAATAGCCAAACTATAAACAGCAGCTTGAAAATTATGGACTAGAAACAAAAGATACTACAAAACTTACGAATGTAATGCCTATATTACTTGATAATCCGGAATCATTAAAAAAGGTTTTTAATGGAAAAATTAACTAAAGATAATCCCGAGATCAAAAAATATTTAAACGATAATAAGGAAATATTTACAGGTATTTTAGATAAAACTTTAAAAGATGTACCCGGTATAAATAAGCTCGATAAGAAAGAATTATATAGTATACTAACACCTATGCTCAATCAACCGGATAAGCTGATTCAAATCTTAGAAAATATTGAAAATAAAAAATATATTAATGTTGCTACTAGTATAGGTAGTTTAGTTTGGAAAGAAGGGCAAGCACTGAATATTATTAAACAAATACTAAATGTTGTTAAAGCGGGAGTTGGTTATTTTAATCAAAAATCTAATAAGAAACCAGAATTAGAAAATAAAGTTCCGGCTGATGTATTAAAAGAAGCACAAAGTATCGTCTTAAATTTAAATAGTAAGATTAATATTGTAGGACCTAATACAAATACACTTCCCATTACTCCTATTTCCAATAATAAAAAGAAAGAAGAAATACGTAGATAAGCTATATAGTTTTAAAAGGGTTTTTTAAAGTGTGAGTAAATTCTTCTTGGTTAGCATATTCCAATGTGATTTTGTCTTGTATCTGATTTTTAAACCAAGTAACTTGTCTTTTAGCATACTGACGGGTTCGTATTTGAGCTGCATTTAAAGCCTCATCTAAAGTGAGATTGCCGTTTAAATAAGCTAAAATTTCTTTTATCCCTACAGCTTTCAAATTCGTATAATCTTTAGGAGCAAATTGCTTTTTTATTAAAGCTATTTCGTCAATTGCCCCTTCTTTAAATATTTTATCTAAACGCTCATCACATGTTTTATATAAAAATTTTCGCTCAGGATTTAAGAAAATAATTTTGAAATTAAAATCAGATAAGATTTGTTCTTTTGGCAAAGTTTGAAAAGAAAAAATAGATTTACTGGTTTGCATGAGTACTTCATAAGCTCTAATTAAACGCTGAGTATCATTTTGGTTTATTTTAGAAGCAGCAAGCGGGTCAAGCTTCTCTAATTTACCCCATAATTCTATATTGCCTATTTTAGCATGTAAATTTCTTACCTGTTCTCGTAAATCTTCTGATATATCAGGAATATTATTATAGCCAAAAACTAAAGAATTGATATATAAACCCGTTCCACCTATTAATATAGGTAGCTTACCCCTGTCGGTTATTTCTTTTATTTTTTCTGTCGCAAGTTTTAGATATTTTATTACCGAGAAATCTTCTGTCATTGATAAGAAGTTATATAAATGATACAAGATTTCAGTTTTGTAGCTTTTCGGAGGGGAGGCGGTAATAATAGGAATTTCCTTATAAACCTGCATTGAGTCGATATTAATGATTTCGCCGTTATAAGCTTTAGCCAGTTCATGACCTAAATAAGACTTCCCGCTAGCAGTCGGCCCGCATAATATAATTATACTCTTCTGCTTTGAAGAATTGTTTCTGCAAAACTTTGGATCACCTATTAAATATAGGCTGTGCGTACTCGCTCCTCGTTTTACATTCCCATTCTCCAAATCATTTGAGTATATTTCTTTCTTTATCACTTGTTTAACTAATAAATACGAACTTGTATCGTCATTGCAAGCCAGCATTTATGCTAGCGTGGCAATCTCAGGAGTTTTTTTTATATTATCTTATGAGATTGCCGCGTCGCTGCTAACGCAACTTCTCGCAATGACGGAAAAACATATCCATGTAACAACGCCTTGCAGGAATGACCTCATATCCTTAAACGGTTTCATCAGTATTAATACAATGGTCAGACTATTTAAACCGTTAGATGCGGCTACGTCACTGTTAAGTTTAAAAATGAGAGGATTATCAGTAGGCTCAAGGTCTTTATGTTTTATTACTAATGGTGCCTCAATGTGTTAATATTTAATGTTATTTGCACCTATTGGCGTTATTGTAGTAACTAATTTAGTATCAACAAATGAGTGATTGATATCTGAGATTTTTAACATATTATTTTTCTTTATATTAATTTAATGTAAGAAAAATATATAAAATTCTATTTTAGAAAGCAATAATGTTTTAATAATTAATTAATAACCCGTATTTTTCAAGATATTTATTAATTATAGTGATTATTTCCTCTAAACCATTCTTACTATCTGATTCAGCCCTTGCAACTATAATAGATTCGGTATTAGAGCTACGCAAGAGCCACCAACCATGTGCAGTATTTACCCGTACACCGTCTATATCATTAAACTCTATTTTCTCTTCTAATGATTTTTCTTTAATCTCTTTAATAATTTGTAATTTTAACTCTGAAGGAACAAAAATTTTAATTTCCGGTGTACTATAGCTTTTCGGTACATCCTCTATTATCTCATCTAGAGTTTTACTTGATCTACTAAGTAAATCTAAAAATCTAAGAGCTGCATAAATTGCATCGTCAAAACCAAAATATTTATCGGCAAAGAATATATGCCCGCTCATTTCACCAGCGAGTAAAGCCTTTGTCTCAAGCATTTTGCTTTTAATAAAAGGATGACCTGTTCGCCATATTATAGGATGTCCTCCATATGATTTTATTTTAGCGACTATAAATTGGCTGACTTTTACATCAACTATTATAGTTGCATTTGGATTTTCCTTTAAAATATCCTCAGCAAAAATGCATAAAATTTGATCACCGAATAATATTTTACCGCTTGAGCTTATAATGCCGATTCTATCACCGTCACCGTCAAAAGCTATACCAAGGTCACAATTTTGTTCTTTAACCACTTTTATTAGCTCCTGCAAATTAGCAGGATTTGTAGGATCAGGATGATGGTTTGGAAAATTCCCGTCAATCTTACTATGTATGATCATATTCTTGTTTGAGAGATGCTTTTTAAGTTCTTCAACAATATCGCCGGTTGCTCCATTGCCGCAATCCCAAGCTACTTTTAATTTTGGATTAATGTTTATTCCATCTAAAATACGTTTTAGGTATTTAGATTGTATATTATGGATTCCTGCTTTTGCAGGAATGACATAAGGGGATGCTGGTGTGGTATTGGAGTAGTTATCCAAAATCTTAGTCAATAACTCCTGTATCTGATCACCGAAAAAAGGTTTACCGTTTTGTAGTATTTTAAAGCCGTTATCGTCACGAGGATTGTGTGATCCCGTGACCATAATACTACCGGCAGGCGTAAAGTGTTTATCGGCAAAATATAAAACCGGCGTTGGAACTACGCCAATATTTATGATTTCAGCCCCTGCATTAGTTAATCCTAGTTCTAAAGCTTTACAAAGGGTAGGGGAGCTAAGCCGACCGTCTAAACCGACACAGATTTTATCGTTATCTTTCGTTATAGTCATCTCGGCAAAACCAAAGCCGATTTTATAAGCTACTTCTTCCGTTAAATCTTTAAGGCTATTGCCTCTTATATCATAAGCCCTAAAAATTTCTTTGTTAATTTGCATAGAAAACTGTTTTGAATATTATTACATGACTCTTATGTCATTCCTGCAAAAGAGCCTTGTTGCATGGCTCGGAAAACCTACTCGATGTCATCCCCGCCTACGCGGGAATGACATAAAACAATTCATGCAATAACACCTGCAAGTCGCTCGCAATGACGAATTTGCATAGTCTAGAAACTAAAGCTCTCACCTAAATACACTTCCTTAACTTTCTTGCTATTTGCTATTTCCTTAGCACTTCCTTCTAATAATACTTTACCTTCAAAAATAACATAAGCACGGTCGACTATATCTAGAGTATCACGTACGTTATGGTCGGTAATTAATATACCTATATTAAATTCACGTAAATAAGTAATTAGATTTTTGATATCGGAAATAGCAAGCGGGTCAATACCGGCAAGCGGTTCATCAAGCATGATAAATTTAGGCTCTATTGCAAGTGCACGTGCAATCTCAAGCCTACGCCTTTCACCGCCTGATAAGCTAGCAGCGGATAAATCTTTTAAATGAACTATCGAAAACTTCTCTAACAAATTATGAGTTTTGTGTTCAATTACTTCTTTATCATTGTCAGATATCTCAACTACAGCCTTAATATTATCTTCAACCGACAATTCCCGAAATATCGAAGGTTCTTGAAGAAGATAGCCGAGTCCAAGCCTTGCTCGTAAATAAATAGGCAAGTTGGTAATATTTATATCATTTAAAAGTAATTGCCCTGAGTCCAGTTTCATTAAACCGATAATAATGTTAAAGCAAGTTGTTTTACCGGCTCCATTCGGACCGAATAAACCAACTATCTCTCCTTGTTTTATATTCAGAGATATATCAGTTAATATATTCCTTTTTTTGTAGGATTTTGATATATTTTTAACGTGTAAGCTGTCCATCTTTTTTATTTGTTAAGATTTTGTTGCGTGGATTAATTTTCAACGTCATTGTGAGAAAATTACGTAAGTAATTGACGAAGCAATCCAGTTAAAAATACTAATCTTTAGCATTTTTTTTAATTATTTTCTGGATTGTCACACTTTTTGCAATCGCTTGCAATGACGTACCAACGGTAAATAGCTCTATTTCTTAATAATATCTACATAGTAGATTAGTTTATTAGTTTTTAAAACATTATCGTCACGCTGTAATATTACATTACCAAGTAGAATAAGTTGTTTATTATCACAAAAATATTTAGCACTATCTGCAAGTAATAATTCATTATTTATTTTTCTTTCTACAGTCAATTTAGTAGGGACAACTATATAATCAATAGTTTGCTTTTCATCTATTGTTTTATAAAAAATATATAATTCTTTCGTTCTCAGTATCGCATTATCGAAGTAAACAATAACATTTCCAAGATATGCTGCTTTTTGTTTGGTTCTATCAATGATTAAACTATCAGATGTGATATGTAAATTTGAAATATTTTTATCATTAGCATATATTATGGTACTAATTATAAGAAGTAAAACAAGTTTAATAATAGACATCTTTCCACACTTCGCTTCTAGAGGTAATTTAGACGTCGAATCGGTACTCGTATCCTCACGTACTTCTTTGTACGCTGTGGTGCTGCGTTCCATGTCTCCTTTAAATTCCTCTCTATAAGCTGGTTTGGAAAGATGTCTAATCCGATAAATCGATGATTGTAGAGACATTGCCTTTAAAAATTATAATATTATTTTCATCTTTCGTATTAAAACTATCCGAAGTAATTGAAGAGTTTTTGTAAAGTAACTTAGCAGGGGAATGACCGGTTATATTCTTATTTACTAAATCAATCCTTGCATCGTTAGTATTAAATATGATCCCATCAAAAAAAAGTTTTACATCGTTTTTTAAATCTAATATGTTTGATTCTTCATCTAAAAAGCCTTCGTTCGCATTGATAATAAGAGTTTGGTCTTGATTTACATTATAAATAGCATTTATTATATCTAATTTATATTTGTTATTCGACTCTTTTATAGCTCGTTCAGTTTTAATCTTATACGCATTTAAATTTTTATTTACTCCTTCAAAAATTGAATCTTTCAATATAATATTATACTTTAAATCAAAATTTTTATTATCTTTTAAACTTTTTTTTGTAACGTTAATATCGTTTTCTTCATTAATATAACCGCTTTTAATTAATATATATCCTATATACAAAATTCCAATTGTTATTAAAAGATATACAGATTTCCAAATTTTTTTTCGCCATTTATAAGAAGAGGGCATAGATTTTAGCTCACCCCTATGCGTAGTAAATCATGAATATGAATAATGCCTATAATAATATTATCATCAACAATCGGTATATTAGTGATATTCTTGGCTTTCATTAAATTTAAAGCCTCTTTTGCAAATATTTCCGATGAGATATGAATAGGGTTTTTGGTCATAATGCTTGATGCTGTTTTTAAGTGGATTTGATCGTTAATATGACGACGTAAATCCCCATCGGTTATAATTCCCACCAAATTTTGGTTTTTATCTGTTACAAGCGTACAACCTAAACGTTTTTTATTCATAATAATTATAGTTTCGGCAAAGGAAGTATCTTCATATACTAAAGGTATTTCATCACCGCTATGCATTAGGTTTTTAATTTTTGTTAAATTAGCACCAATTGTACCTCCCGGATGATAAATTTTAAAATCATCTTTAGTAAAGCCTCGTTTTTCATGTATAACAGTCATTAAAGCATCACCGAGTGATAGCATGATTAAAGATGATATAGTAGGAGCTCCAATTACAGAAGCTTCTGGATATTCAGGTACTATTAATAAAAAATCGCTTCTTTTAGCTAGAGTAGAATTTTTATTCATTGTCATTGCAGCAATTTTTATGGAAGAGTTCTTGCAATATTCAATTATATTAAATAGTTCTTTAGTTTCACCGGAATTAGATAACATAATGACTAGATCGTTTCTCGTCACCATACCTAAATCGCCGTGACTTGCTTCTGCCGGGTGTAAATAAAAAGCAGGCATACCGGTTGAAGAAAAGCTAGCAGCTATTTTTCTTGCAATATAACCGCTTTTGCCTATGCCGGTTAGAATTATCCGTCCGTTGAAAGATAGTAAAAATTCTATAATTCTGTTAAAGTCTTCAGGGATATTTTCGGATAATTTTTCTAAAGCACTTGCTTCACTAGAAATAACCCTTTTTGCGATGATGCGGTAATTATTTGTGTCGGTCATTTATTTACTCATTGTCATACCGTGGCTTGTTCACGGTATCCAGCAAATTATTAGTATTATGAGCTATTTTTGTGGATACCCGAACCGTCATTGCGAGCAGCCGTAGGCTGCGCGGCAATCTCATGAAATAATAACAAACTCCTGAGATTGCTTCATCAATTACTGCGTAATTTCCTCGCAATGACGATTAAGCTTCATATCAATTAAAATACTTACGTTCTGTAATTACTTCAGCAGTTTCAGCATTATTATCTTCATTCCAAGCTCGTTTTTTACTAGAATCACGTCGCTGCTCAGGTTCTGAATTGTCCTTAGCATTATTAACATTAGTTTTTGGTTTTGTATTATTTGAAGATTTATCTTTATCGGCATTTTTAATAGTTAATTTTGCTTTGCCTTTATTATCAAAGCCTATTAGCTTAACTGTTACTATATCGCCTTGTTTTAAAACACTGCTAACCGTTTCTATTCTTTCTTCTGAAACTTCACTAATATGAACAAAGCCGTCTTTATTACCTAAATAATTAATAAAAGCACCGGAATCTAAGACTTTCATTACCATACCGTTAAATATTTCACCGATTTCAGGTTCAACGGTAATAGCTTTAATTTTATCTAAGGCAACTTTTAGCTTATCTCTATCTGAAGCATAAACAGACACCGTACCGTCATCGCTTATATCTATTTTAGCACCGCTAGTTTCACAAATTTCCTTTATTACTTTACCGCCCGGTCCTATAATATCTCTAATTTTATCCTTATCTATTTTTATAGTAGTAGTAGAAGGAGCATTTTTACTTAGTTCGTTATTTGGTTTACTGATAACTTTATTCATTTGCTCCAGTATATGCAAACGACCGAGTCGTGCTTGCTCTAAAGCTACTTTCATTATTTTGAAATCTACTCCGGATATTTTGATATCCATTTGTAATGCAGTAATCCCTTCGCTAGTTCCTGCAACCTTAAAGTCCATATCACCGAAATAATCCTCATCGCCGAGAATATCCGATAATACGGCAAATTTTTTGCCTTCCTTAACAAGTCCCATAGCAATACCCGCAACCGGTGCTTTTATCGGTACGCCGGCATACATTAAGGCAAGAGAACTACCGCAAACAGTTGCCATTGAAGAAGAACCGTTAGACTCCGTAGTTTCGGCAACTACTCTAATAGAATAAGGAAATTGTACTTTATTAGGTAATATTGGATTAATAGCACGCCATGCGAGTTTACTGTGTCCGACTTCACGACGACTAGGTGCTTTCATCGGCATTGCTTCATTTACAGAGTAGGGCGGAAAGATATAATTGAGCATAAAACGCTCTTTATACTCACCCTCTAAACTGCCAACTATCTGCTCATCTAAACTAGTACCGAATGTAGTACTAACTAAGCTTTGCGTTTCACCTCTAGTAAATAAAGCTGAACCATGTGTGGAAGGTAGTAAACCTATTTCACAAGCAATTTGTCTTATATCCGTGGTACTTCTTCCATCGATACGTCTATTTTTTTCTAAAATCTCGTTACGTAATATATTTGATTCAATAGCTTTTAAAGCTGATTCGATTTGATAATTACTATATTTTTTATTTTCTATGTCGCTTACAAAATGTGTAAGAACTTTTTCAGGTATTAAATCTAAATTAGTGCTACGTTCTTGTTTAGATTTAATTGCAAAAGCTTGTTCAATTTCTTTTACAAATAACTTCTCAATTTCTTTCTTTAATGAAGCAGGATATAAATCTTGCATTTCAAGTTTTGGTTTTTTAGCTTCTTCTGCTAGTTCTTTAATTATCTTTATTATCGGCTGAAAGCTTTCAAATCCAAATTTTATGGCTTCTAACATTTGTTCTTCAGAGAGTAAATGAGCTTCCGATTCAACCATCATTACTGAATTTGATGTTCCTGCAACTACTAAATCAAGCTGACTTGTTTTTAATAATTCAAGTGTCGGATTTAAAACAAATTCACCATTGATTAAACCTACTTTACTTGCTGCAACTGTTTCTAGATAAGGAGCAGGGGATATGCTAAGTGCAGCCGATGCACCGATAATTGCAAGTATATCTACCGGAGCTTCAGGATCATATGAAAGAACACTGCAAGTTACATGCGTTTCATTCACAAAAGCCGGATGAAATAATGGTCTAATCGGTCTATCTATTAAACGAGATACTAAAACTTCTCTATCTGATGCTTTTCCCTCATGTTTAAAAAATCCCCCTGGTATCTTACCGGCAGCATATGCCATTTCTCTATAATTAATTGTTAAAGGAAAAAAACCTATGCCCTCTTTTGCTTTGTTAGCTACTACTGCCGTACATAATAAAACGGAATTACCCATTTTTACCGTAACTGCCCCGTCAGCTTGCCTTGCTATTTTACCTGTACTAAGCTCAAGAACTTTTCCGTTCCATGTAACACTCTTAGTTATTTCGTTAAACATCTATTTATCTCATTTCATAATTTATATTTTATTGTATTCTACCAAGTCATTGCGAGGAAAATTACGAAGTAATTCGACGAAGCAATCTCAGGATATTTGACGAGATTGCCATGCAACCTACGGTTGCTCGCAATGACGATTATCCAACTACTTAATCTTTCTAATTCCTAGCTTGCTTATTAAATCTAAATATTTGCTAACATTATTCTTTTTAATATAGTTAAGTAATCTGCGGCGACGCCCGACTAAAATTAATAATCCGCGTCTTGAAGTATGATCTTTATGGTTAGATTTAAAATGCTCGATTAAATTATTGATTCTTTCAGTTAAGATAGCACATTGCACTGCACTTGAACCGGTATCATTTTCCGTTATAGCATATTCTTTAATTAATTGTTGTTTACGTTCTGTAGTAATCGACATCGATAATTTCTCCTTAAATATATAGACTTCCAGTTTTAAAAGAAGTCTTGTGTTAAATTAAATACTCGTAAAGAATTAAAGCAACTCTTGTTTAAGCTACCTATTGCAAGCAAAGTGCCTTTATAGCGAACCCATAAAAGATCAACAGACATTTTGCCAAACTCTACTTCTAGAGGTAATTTGTACGTTAATCCGGTACTCGCATTCTCACGTACTAAAGTGTACGCTGTGGTGCTGTGTTCCGTGTTTCCTTCAAATTCCTCTCTATAAGCAAATTTGGCAAGATGTCTAAAGTCTTTTTCATAATTAAATAAACATTTCTGTCCATATTTAATTTGCTGTGCTTGGCTATCAGTTGCATCAAGAACCAGGATGTCGTCCAGTATTGCTTCTATCTTTATACTTTTTTCCTCTAGAGAATTTTTGGTAATTTTGTCAGGCGATTTAATTCGGATAGCATTTTCTTCTTTAAATATTCCAACCTGAGTACGGCGTAATTCTATCACAAATCCTAAACTTTGCAAGGACAATGCCAAATCTTCTGCTAAAGTCCTTATATAAGTACCTTTTGAGCATTCCGTATAGTATGTAGCGGTAGCATTTTTCTCATCAAAATTTAAACATTTTAGATCATAAATAGTTATATTTCGTGGCTTTAATTCTACTTTTTTTCCCTCTCTAGCCAATTTATAAGCTCTTACACCGTTAACTTTAAGAGCTGAAAAAGCCGGCGGTATTTGTGTTACGTTACCGATAAATTTAGAACATACAGCATAAGCTTCTTCTTGAGAAGGGATACAATCTTTCGTTGCTATTACTTTACCGGCATAATCGCCGCTATTGGTTTGCGTTCCGAATTTTACGGTAAAAATATAGGTTTTTCTAGCATCAATTAGCAGATGTATCAGCTTTGTAGCTTCACCTACAGCAAGTGGTAATATTCCTTCCGCTTCTACGTCTAAAGTACCGGCATGTCCTATCTTGATTTTACCAAGTATTTTTTTTACTATGCTAACAAGTTGAGCAGAACTTATACCTCTTGGTTTATAAATATTTAACCAATAATTACTCATTTTAATTTGATTTTAATTTGACTTAAATTTAGAAAATCTTTAATATATAACTCTAGCCAATAGCAAGATAGGTTAGACCAAATAATGATGATTAACCCCAGTAATATAGAAAATTCTTCCTCTAAAATCAATAGCTGTTTTTCCAAACTTACCGATTATATCTGGCCTATAAAACGCCATGAAGTTTCTAAATTTTTATTCATCACTTTATTAATGTTCTGTATTTTATTTATCCAAAATCTAATCAGAGCTTTAAAAGATAGTATTGTTACTACTATGATCGGTGTCGAGATTATCTCGTTTTTGAAGTTTTGGGGAGTGATGCCGTCAGCTTTTTTAATGACTGCTATATATGTAAAGCTTATTAATAAGATGAAAGCAGAAAATATATTTTATCTTATTATATCAATATTTTTAACATTCTTTGCTCTTTTTGCTTACGTTATTTTTCCAAATCATGAAATGCTGCATTTAAGCCCTGTAACCGTTCAAAATTTAACGGCAAGTTTACCTAATTTAAAATGGTTTATATTGCTTTTATCAAAATGGAGTTTTTCATTATTTTATATAATAGCCGAATTATGGCCAAACGTAGTTTTCGCATTACTTTTTTGGCAGTTTGTTAATAATATTACTACAGTGGAAGAATCTAAAAGATTTTATCCGTTATTCGGTTTACTGAGTCAAACAGGTATTTATTTAGCAGGGCAGTTTTTAGAAAATCTAAGTAATATTAATGATTACGTAACTAATAAATTTGCATTGCAATCATCTTTTCATACACTTTCTATACAAATTATACTAACTATAGTATTAATTTTAGGAATAATAGCTATTAAAACTTTTTGGTTGCTTAATCATAAAGTACTAGACAAAGAGCATATGGCATTACTTAGGTTTAAAGCAAAGAAAAAATCTATGACTATTGCCGAAAGTTTTCAGATGCTTCTATCGTCAAGACATATTAGATTAATTGCAACTTTGCTTATCTGCTATGGCATTGCCATTAATTTAGTAGAAGGTCCTTGGAAAGCAGCAGCTACTAAAATTTATAAAACTCCAACCGAATATGCAGCTTTTATAGGAAGTTATTTGAGCTATACCGGAGTATTGACTATTTTATTTGTCGTACTTGGTTCAAATATAGTTAGAAGACTTGGCTGGTTTACGGCGGCTGTTATCACCCCTTTAATAGTTTTTATTACCGGTATATTATTTTTTGCCGTTAATAATTTTGAAAGATTTGCCGGCTTAATAATAGCAAATTTTATTCTAACCGATCCTGCTTTAATTGCTATAACAATAGGTGCTATTCAAAATGTGCTTAGTAAATCAAGCAAATATACCTTATTTGATTCAACGAAAGAAATGGCCTATGTTCCTTTAGATCCGGAAATAAAAATAAAAGGTAAAGCTGCTGCCGACGTGATAGGTACAAAACTCGGTAAATCTGGTAGTGCATTTTTACAATCATTGGTATTTATAATATTACCTTCCGCTAGTTATCAATCTATTTCCATCTGTTTAATGATTATATTTATAATTACTTGCTTAACCTGGCTTTGGGCAACTAAAGCACTCAATAAAGAATATAAAAATTCTATTAAATTTTCTCAATAATAATACTTGATATTACTAAAATCTCTATATACTATCTTTGACAGTATAACACAAACTGTGAAAAAAGGATATGTTATGTCGTTCCCGCGTAGGCGGGAATCCAGAAAAAAGCGAAATAAATTGAGCTTTTAATTTAAAAATATAGTGTGCTTAGACTTTTTAGTGACTGGATGCCCGCCTACGCGGGAATGACATAGAGGGTAAAGATCAACGTAACAACATCGGCTTGACTACGCATCACTTACAGTTTGTGCTAATTAATTTTTGGTTAAATGAGAGGTTTTATGAGTAAAGACGGTAACCTAGATACAAGTGAATTTGATCCTTTAGCAAATAAGGAATATACAGAAGAACAAGAGCAAAAAGAATTTTTATCTCAAACTACAACCCCAGAACTAGAAGCTGACGATGGTTTTATCGTTACTTCTGCATCTTCTGCTCAATTTACCCCTTCAATTAGTGCTTTATCGGACAATATCTCTCCTGACAGTCAGATATCAGACCCAATAACCAAGGCTGTAAGGGAAACAATTATACAACCGCAAAAAGATAATTTAATAGAACAAATATTAAAAAACCTGGCAGTCCTTACAGACCGTGATTTAGCTGAACAAAAAAGAAAAGAAATAGAAGAAGAAAAAGATAAAGCATTAAGTACTTTTTTCGGTAATCCGGCTAATAGAGAGTTTATTGATAAGGCTTTAGAAAATCCTGAGCTTAAAAAGAAATTAGAATCAATAGAAATAGCCGGCTATAAAAATATTCATAATACATTTAGTGCCGCTAGTGGGTACCCTGGTGGATTTAAACCGGTACAGTGGGAAAATCAAGTAAGTGCAAGCGATCTTAGAGCAACAGTAGTTAAAAATGATGCAGGTGATGAACTCTGTACCTTAAATGAAGCAACTGTTAAAACTAAGCCTTTTACTTTAGCTAAACAAGACGGTACTCAGGTTCAGATCAGCTCATATAGGGAAATAGATTTTCCTATAAAACTTGATAAAGCCGATGGATCAATGCATTTATCGATGGTAGCATTAAAAGCTGATGGCACAAAGCCCTCTAAAGATAAAGCCGTATATTTCACTGTCCACTACGAAGAAGGACCAAACGGTAAACCTCAACTTAAAGAAATAAGCTCACCAAAACCTTTAAAATTTGTCGGAACCGGAGATGATGCAATAGCTTATATAGAGCATGGTGGAGAAATTTATACACTTGCGGTAACACGCGGTAAATATAAAGAAATGATGAAAGAGGTAGAACTAAACCAAGGGCAGAGCGTTGATTTATCGCAAGCTGAAGATATTATAATAGGACAAGGACAAAGTAAGGAACAACCGCTAATAACTCCACAGCAAACAGCAAGTTCATCGGTTGAACCACCTCAGTATAAACAACAAGTACCGCCAATTACTACTAACCAACCACTACAACCTGAGACTTTACAAATGCCACAGTCGCATCTTAATGCAGCTACGGCTTTATCAGGCAGCATGCAAGATTTATTAAATTATGTAAATGCAGGTTTAACAAAAGAAATTGATAGCAATAAACAGATTGATTTAATTAAAGAAACAGCCACGGTAATTCTTAATAATGAGAAAAGTGATATTGCTGAAAAGCAGGCTAATATCATTGCTTTAGCTGAAAATACGGTCAATAATAAAAACCTCACACCGGACGCAAAAGTAGCTGGAGTCAATGCAGTATTAGAAACCATAAAAAATGATCAGAATACCCCAGACCTGGAAAAATCGAAAATGCTTGAAGCTACAGTAGCTATCGCTTTAAATTCAGAAAATCTTGAGCTGAAGCAAAAACAGCAGATGTTAGAAAAGGCAGTAGATGTCGGTTTAAGTCTTAAAGATGATGCAAGTAGAGCTGTAGCAATTGACGGTATTACGGATGCTGTAATAAAAAGTAACCTTTTTACTGAAAATAAAGGGGCAATGCTTATAGCAGTAGGTGATAAGGTTAATGTCTCTGAATTAAGCAATGCGGAAAAACAAAAATTATTAGGTTCTGTATTAAAGAAAGGTGTAGAAGCCCAAGTTCTCAGTCCGGCACAACAACAATTGATGCAGCAGAATTTAGATAAGATTACGGCGGAACAAACTAAAAAAGATACAATAAAAAAAGTAAATGATATTTTATTTGATCCTCTAAGTAATACTGAATTAAAAACAACAAACATACAAGCCATTACGTCTAATGTTTTAGATGGTCTGGCTACAGCAGAAGTCAAAGGCGAAATAATTCAAGAAATTACTAACACAGTTGCAGGAAGCTCGCTTGAAGCTCAAGACAAAGCAGCGATTGTTAAAGGGGTAGGCGAGACTATAGCTACTCATAGTGATACCTCTTTATCCTTTAAAGCGCTTATTATGGCATCAGCGGAAAAAGGTATTGCAGAAAGTAAGACCAATTTACCTGATAGAGAGCTAATGACTAAAGGGTTAGTAGACGGTATTTATGAAGGCAAAGGAGGTCCTGAAATAACTAAGGCAGTTTCTAGCGGAATCGATAATAGTAATATTAATGACTCTGAGAAAGAGGCACTTAAAAAAGCTAAAGATGCAGCGAGTGAAGCAGCTTTAGATAGAGAAACTCAAAATTTAACTGAAGGGTTAAAAGGACAGAATATAGAAGAACACAAGCCTCGTGATGATATATATAACAAAGCTCAGGAAATAATTAACGCTGTTAACCCTGTTATAGAAGCATTAGAAAAATCTAAAGAACCGGTAGTGTCGGCAGAAGAAAGGATTGTACAAGAAACTTCTAGTATATTAAATAATATCTCTAAGTTTACAATTGAGAAAGTCAATAATTTTCGTGCTATACTTTCTCCAAATGGTAACCTTAAAACTCTTGAAGAAAAAAAAGAAGAATCAATAAAAAAAGTAGATGAGCTGGTAAAGGCATTTGGTACTAAATCTTCTATTGAAGAACAGCAAAGTTTCATTAAAGCTAATTTAATTGATGATAAAACTTTATCTAAAGAGGTACGTTTACAAACTATAGATAAGTTATTACAAGAACAAGTACAAAAACGAGCAGAAGCAATTGAAAACCCTAGTATTAAAACGGAAGATGTAAGAGTAGTATCAGGAAAGTCTAAATTGAAACCTATAAGTAAAGATGAGCCGGATATTGAAAAAGCTAAAATGGTAGTAGGAAGAGATAGAGTTAATATCAAAGAGAGTATAAAAATTATGGGAGCATTAATGAATGCAAGAGATAGCATGCAGTCGGAAAATTTAAATAAATCAACGCCTATTAAAAGAGCGTCTTCCCCTCCACAACGCTGATCAAGATTTGTATTCTGTATATTATTAAGGTAAGCAATGTTATTCCCGCTTCTGCGGGGATGACATAAATGATATCATAACATAATCAGGATGGCAGCTTGCCTTTATGCATTAGTTTTTAGTTTTTCTTTTCCAGCTAAACATTTTACTAAATTATTAACGGCTTGTTGTTCTTCCGTGCTATTAATTTTCATAAAATTTCTTGACACTTCAATGCACATACGTTGATGTTGAGTATGTACGGGCTGCGGTTTATTAGCTTCTTCTAAACCTTCAAAGAAATAATCAATATTCCTATCTAAAGCTTCTGCGATTAGTACTAGCCTTCCTACAGAAATTCTATTAATTGCTTTTTCGTATTTTTGTAATTGTTGATGCGTAACATCAATTACTTCAGCAAGTTGTTGACGAGACAACCCCTTAGCGAGTCTTAAAGAATAAATTTTCTTGCCGATAAAACTATCGATTTTTTGTATAATATCGTTTTTTCTACCCATTATCCTCTCCTTGGTTACTAATTATATCTATATTTAAAAATTTTCTTTGAACAAAAATTATATTATCCTATATTATTATAAAACATATGTGGTTATTAATAATTTAATACCATTAAATTTATCCAAGTGTAAGTAGAAATAATACCATAAATTAATATTATAAGCAACTATAAAATAACATTTTTTAAGTTTTTTGTAATCATTTGGTAAATAATTATTAAAGAATAAAATTATTTCTTATCAAATAAAAATATCATAAAAACTTTAAAATTATTTTTAAAATATGAATACCTTATGTTTTAAAAACTTATTTACTGAAGCACAAATTACAATTTATAAAGAAATAAAATTTTGGTATATTATAGAAAAATATAAAATTAATAATAACAACTTAACTTTTATAATGAGAAAAATTTTTAATTGTCTTTACGTAGCCTTATTTAGAACAATAGAAGATGATGGCGTTGAACATTCGGGATATATGTCATTCATGATACTTTTATCTATTTTCCCTTTCCTAGTATTCTTATTAGCTTTAACAAGCTTTTTAGGAGCTTCAGAACTTGGTCAAAATTTTATACAAATTTTTCTAGAGAGTCTTCCGGAACAAGCAACGGAATCAATAGAAAAAAGAATACGAGAATTACTAAGTGCTCCTCCTCAAAGTTTAATGAATCTTGCCATAGTAGGCAGTATTTGGACTGCTTCTTCTTTTGTAGAATGTTTAAGGACTATTTTAAATCGTGTATATCAAATAAAATCTCCACCCCCTTATATAAGAAGAAGATTACTTAGTATTATACAGTTTCTTATAATTAGTGCATTGATTACCTTTACTATGTTTCTTTTAGTGGTTATTCCAATATTATTTACAAAAATTCCGATAATATTAGAGACCATTGAAAAATATAAGATCATTTTAAATTTTATAAGATATTCTTTAATTTTAATTTTATTATTTTTAGGTGCCTCGTCTTTGTATTATATATTACCTAATGTAAAACTAAATTTTATTGATGTATTTCCAGGGGCTTTATTAACTGTGATATTATGGATAATAAGCGGTTATTTGCTTTCAACTTATATAGTCTACTATAATCAATTAAATCTAATGTATGGTTCCCTTGGTAGTATAATAGTTACATTAATATTCTTCTATATTATAAATATGATATTTATCTATGGTGCAGAATTTAATTATCTAATGAAAAATTATGAAAATATGGAGTGAAGTGCAGCTTAAAGCACTTAATCAGTATTTAGTTTTACAAAAATAAAATAATTAATTGAAACAATTTCGGCAGTTTTATATTTAATATTTTATATCAATCTTTATTTTAGTTGTAAAAAACAATTATTGTTTAGTTTTTAGGTTTTGTGCACAAAATACAAATTATTAAAAAAAAAATCTGGTTTAAATAACATAAAGCTCTCCTGAGATGATGTCGGTAATGGAGTTAAATTATATTGTGGATCGAAAGCATTCCCGTAAATTTTTTCTATTGTTTGGAGCGAACTTGGAGATTTTAAAGCCAACAATATTGACTTTAAAATAGTAAAAATTGCTATATATGGATCGGTTTCGGGGGAAGATAAGCGATGTTCTAAACGTTTGGGAAAAGCATTTGGGGTTCGTACGGCTACGCTTCTATTATTTCCACCGTACGATATATGCGTAGGAGCCATAAATTTTTTATTTATCCGTGAATAATCTAGAGTAGTAGGCATAAAAACGAGTAGGGTGTCTAACATATAGTGACATAGCCCTTGCGCTGCTAAAAAATAATCATTGAACTCGGAATTAAAATTAATATGAAAATGCATACTATTGCCATAATCATCCAAAAACGGCTTAGGCGAAAAATCTATATAACCGTTTAACTGCTGTGCCATTTTTTTTAAAATAGTTTTAACCTCTAATATATTTTTTATATATTGTATTAAGTTTACAGAAGGGGGAAGATCTATTTCAAATTGGTTATTACCTTTTTCTTTTTTTATTTTAGCAATTTTAAATCTAGCTAAGTATTTTCTTGAAAGTATTTCAAATTTAGCTATATCAATATTGTGACTTAAATAAAACTCTATTTCTACGCCGATAATAGGGATTAGGTTATAGTCTTGATGAAATTGTGCTATTATTTTTTCTAGCCGTTTATTTTTTTGTAAACGACCGGATAAAGTATTAATAAAACTATTATAATTAATATGGAGTATTTTCATGGAAGGATTAATAAACGGATCAGTTTATTATAAAATTTTTGATAAAACATTCAATAATTCTAGTCATAGATATATAAAAAAAAATAACTCTATAAATGAAACAGAAATAGTTGAAAACAAAAAATCTATTACTACTTATTTTAAAGCACAAGATATTTTAATTTTAAACCAAGTACATGGCAATCAAATTGTTAATGCTGATGAGTCCATAATTGCCGTACCTGAAGCAGATGGCAGCATTACAACTAAGAAAAATTTAGTATTAGCGGTACAATCGGCAGATTGTGTACCGGTATTACTTGCAAGCGGCGACGGTAAAATAATCGGAGCGGCACATGCAGGTTGGAAAGGAAGTATAAATAATATTATTAGTAATATAGTTACTAAAATAACAGAAAAAGGAGCAAAGAATTTAATAGCAGTGATAGGTCCTGCTATAGCTCAAAGTTCATATGAAGTTGATGATGAATATTATAAAGCTTTCTTAAGTAAGGATATTAACAATAAACAGTTTTTTATAAACTCTATAAAAGAAAATCATTATATGTTTGATTTACCGGCTTTTGTAGAGTTAAAACTTAAAGAAGCAGGCGTCAAAGATATAAAAAATATTGCTGAAGATACTTACACAAATCCGTTAAAATATCCAAGTAAAAGACGCTCATATCATTTGCAAGAACCTTATAATCAGAATATATTATCAGCTATCGTAATGAAATAATGGTATTGCTAAATAAATATTGATGGTTTGAAAAAGCTACACTATTGCAAGGAGGCGTTGTTGCATGGACACTGAGTCATCATTGTGAGCAGCCATAGGCTGCGTGGCAATCTAGAAAATAATTAAAAAATTCTGTAAATTAGAATTTTTTACTGGATTGTTTCGTCAATTACTTTGTAATTTCTTCGCAATGACGGGAAAACCGGTCTACGCAACAATGCTCACTCGCAATAACGATATCTATCTTTATTTAGCAATGCAAAAATAACTCTTCATTTATCGGAGTATATTAATGAATCAAGATAAACCTTACTATCAAATAGTTTATGCACCAAACTATATTTTTAAAAAACAAGCAGAATATATAGACATTGTTGATAATAATATTCGTACTATTGTCGATAAAATGCTTCAGAATTTACATATAGAAAGGGTAGTGGGCTTGGGTGCTAATATGGTAGGAATATGAAAGCGTATAGCGGTAGTTGACCTACATGAAAATAATAAATTATCGCCTATAGTTTTTATTAATCCGGACATAACTTATTTTTCGGAAGAAAAACAAACTGTTATTGAGGGTTCTTTATCGTTTCCAGGCATTGAAGCATCTATTACACGATCAAAAGCAATCAAGGTAAAATATCTTGATTATAACAGTAATAAGCAAGAACTAGCAGCAGAAGGCTTTTTAGCAACTGTAATTCAGCATGAAATAGATTATTTAAACGGCAAAACTTTCTTAGATTATTTATCAAAACTTAAGCGTGATACATTACTTAAAAAGATGCTAAAACATATAAAACTCCATCCTCCACATATTCACGGTAGCGGTTGTAGGCATTAGACATTTTCTCAAACTTCGCTTCTAGAGGTAATTTATACATCAAGCCTAGACTCGTATCCTCACGTACTAGTGTGTACGCTGCGGTGATAAGTGCTTCCGTAGCTCCTTTAAATTCCTCTCTATAAGCGTTTGGAAAGATGTCTATTAAAGTTTTTGACATTTAAATTTAAAATATGTTATAACTGACTAGTTAATTAACTAGTTAATTATATGAAAAACACAATTACAGCCTTTGATGCTAAAACCCATTTTTCTAAATTATTAGACCGAGCTAGTAAAGGTGAAGAAATTTTAATTACTAAAAGAGGGAAAGCTGCTGCAAAAATTGTTCCTATTGATTCTCATAATAATATTGAAATAGCAAAGATTGCAGCTCTTAGACTGCGAAAACTTGCAAAAGAAATTAATTTACAACCATCGGATTTAGAAGTATGGCTAAATTACAAAAATGAGGGTAAGAAGTAAAAAATGGTCTCTTTTGTTTTAGATTCTTCAATTGCTTTATCATGGCTTATGCCTGATGAAGTAGCAAGCTTGGATATACTAGATAAAACCATAACAGAAAGAGCAATTGTCCCTGCTATTTGGGGGCTTGAGATTGGAAATGTATTATTATGTGCAGAGCGTGCAAAACGTCTTACTGCAAATCAACGTCACCAAGCAATTTATACTTTAAAGGATCTTTACATCAAAATTGATCAAATAACACTGGAACATATATGGTTTGAGACAATGGATTTAGCCGTACAATATGGATTAACACTTTATGATGCTAGCTATTTAGAGCTAGCATTACGCTGTGGGTTACCAATAGCAACACTTGATAAATCCTTAAAACAAGCAAGTAAAGCCGCTGGGGTCGTAGTATTGTGATCACATCTTCACAAGTCGTAGCCAAGCTGCCCAGTCACGTTTGCCTAAATCTTCTTCAAACGATAATAAGTCTTTTACCGTCTGCTTACATATTTCTACGGAAGGAATTATAAGCTCTTGTTCTTTTGTAGAATTTAGTAGGCATTGCGTTTTACAAGCTTGTTCTAAATGGTAAGTATAAAACATAGCTTCATGAATAGTTTTGCCGCAGGTAATAGCACCGTGATTACGAAGTAACATCACATAATTCTGTTTAAGGTCAGTAACAAGTCTACTACTCTGTTTGTCGGCATCTAGTACTAGAGAATTATAATTATGATATGATATTCTATCGTAAAAATGTAATGCCCATTGACTGATCGGTAAAAGCCCGCATTTTAAAGCAGAAACGGCAATAGCTGCAGGAGTATGATAATGAAAAATGGCAGAAATATCAGGGCGTGTTTTATAAATACTACCATGAATAAAGTAACCGGTTTTATTATATTGATATTCTTCCCCTTCTAAAATTTGTCCGTCTAAACTAACTTTTAAAAGATTCTTTGTAGTTACTTCTTCAAATCTTAGTCCAAAAGGATAAATATAGTAAAAATCGGCATTTTTAGGTCTTGCGGATAGATGCGTATAAGTATGATCATCCAGCGATAAATACGCCATTATTCGGTAAGCAGCAGCTAAATTATATTTTATATCCATAATTGTTAAAATCTATATTGGTTTTATGTTATTCTCGCGTGATGTTGTTGCGTGAATCAGCTTTCCCGTCTGAGCTACGGAAATTGCATAGCAATTGACGAAGCAATCTCAGAAGTCTGTTATTATTTTATGAGATTGCCACGCAAGTACTACAATTGCTCGCAATGATGGGGTAATATCTACACAACAAGCCCACACAGGAATAACATAGGAACTGTGCAACAAATCCTCAACGCTATTTAAAAGGAGCGTATACCGCTGCTTCCTTTGTTTCTATAATCGCTTCTTTAGGAGCTTTTATGCATTCTTGTAAGGATTTCTTACCTAAATATGGTACTAGATTATAATTTAATATATAACATTGTAAATTATCTTTCTTACCGCTAAAGTTAAATTCAATTTTATTACCTTGCTCCAATAGCTTTTTAACTTCTGTTGTTTGCTGGATAAAATTCTTTTGTTCTAAGTTTAAGTGTTTGATTCTTAGTATATTTTTTACTACGGAAAACGTAGAAACAGCAAGAAGCAGAGGGAATATAAATAACTCTTTATTACTTTGCTTGTGTAAGAAAATACTATTTTTAACATACGAAGCTGCAATCATTCCGATAGCTATAACATAACATCCAAGATATCTAAGTAACGATGCCCCTCTAATTGCCTCTTCATAACTAAAGTTAAAGAAATATAAATATAACCGCCACAAAGC